>CAVACC010000059.1:0-20428 GCA_963587495.1 Clostridia bacterium
AAAATTACCTGTCAAAACTTTTGGAGGCGAACGCATTTTGATGCGTCCGCCCTGTACTTTAGAACATAGATTTTGTAGGTTAAAAAGAACATTTATTCTATGTCGTCATCGTCGTCGAAGCCAAAGAGGGCAGGATCGATGAAAGCATCGAGGGCACGGCGCTCTTTCTTGGTAGGACGTCCTGTTCCGCGGGCGCGGTCGACGAATCCGCTGATACGGCTCATTTCCAACAGTTCGTACTGTCGTGGGTCGGTGACGTTCTTGTAAACGGCAAAGAGCATCTTGGCTCCCACGCGCTGTTCGATGCAGTCGAGCACTTCGAAGGAATAGGTGATGGGCGCTTTCTTCACGCTCACCACGTCGCCTCGCTTGATGATGAACGAAGGCTTGCGCGAGATGCCTCCCACGGTGACACGCCCGTTCTTGCAGGCATCGGCTGCGATGCTGCGCGTCTTGTATATGCGGGCTGCCCAGAGCCATTTGTCTATTCTGGCATTTTCCTTCATTGCTGTATTAGTGTTTATTGAACTTTAGCAAGTTCAGAAGTTGTAGAAGTTAAAGAAGTTATCACTCCCTTTGGTCGTTAGAAGTTATAGCCAACAGCCTTGAAGGGAATGTTAAACTCGTTCTTACTTTTTCCCCAATTTATTGTATTGGTTCATTGTGGCGTCGATGCCTTGCAGTACGAAACTCTTGATGATTTCCACGCCCAGGTCGAGCGCAGGCTGCAACTGGCGCATGTCCTCCTCGGTGTAGTGTCCCAGCACCCAGTCCACCTGTCCTCCACGGGGATAATCATTTCCGATGCCCACACGCAGACGTGCATAGTCTTGTCCGATGAGTTGCTGGATGTGTCCCAGTCCGTTGTGTCCGCCGTTGCTTCCGCCAGCTTTCAGTCGGAACGCGCCCAAAGGCAGGGCAAGCTCATCGCTGATGACGAGCAGCCGCTTCTGGTCTATTTTCTCCTGCTGCAGCCAGTAGCGCACAGCGTTTCCGCTGAGGTTCATAAACGTGGTGGGCTTGAGCAGGAACACTTTTCGTCCCTTGATGCTTGTCTCGGCAACAAAGCCGTAACGCTTATCCTCAAAATGAATATTGGACGCCTTAGCAAAAGCGTCCAATACCATGAATCCTGTGTTGTGTCGGGTTCCGGCGTATTCGTCGCCAGGATTCCCGAGACCACAAATCAAAAATTTATCCAATTTCCGAATGTACTTCTAATTGATAATTATGCCTCCTCCTCAGCAGCGGCAGCAGCAGCGGCAGCGGCAGCAGCATTACGTGTCATCTTGATAGAGCAAACTACTACAGCCTTGCTTGTAGCGAGCTCGAGACCCTCGAATGAGAGTTCACCTACCTTGATGCTCTTACCGATCTTCAACGCAGTAACGTCGATGTCGAGGTGCTCAGGAATAACCTGATAAGGAGCTGTTACGTCGATCTTGCGGATAGAGAGGTTCATACGACCACCATCGCGAACACCCTGTGCCAAACCTACCAACTTCACTGGGATGCCGATAGTGATAGGCTTCTGGTCGTTCACCTCGTAGAAGTCTACGTGCAGAGGAGCGTCTGTTGTTGGGTGGAACTGAATCTCCTTCATGATAGCAGTGTGGCTCTCACCGTCGATGATGAGGTTGATAACATATACGTGAGGAGTGTAGATGATCTTGCGGAGCTCAGCGAATGGAACTGCGAAAGACAAAGCCTCAGGAGCGCCGTTAGCGTCCTTCTTCTCACCATACAAGTTACATGGGATCAAACCCTCTTTGCGCAATGCTTTAGAAGCTTTCTTGCCAAGGTCTGTGCGCTTCTGACCTGTTACGTTAATCTCTTTCATTGTGTTACTCTAAATTAAGTATTAATTAATAAAAAATGTGCCTTAACTCGCCATCACACGGATTAGCTTTGAAAAAGCGGTTTTTACAAAACGGATGCAAAATTACTACTTTTCTTTGGAATTTCCAAATTTAGCGGTCAGAAATTTGAAAAAAAGAGATTTTATCATTAAAAAATGAGAAATAACTCTGTATTTTCTTGTTTATTAGGAGATAAATACTTACTTTTGCAGCAAAATACATTTAATCCGTAAATTATTAGAGAATGATTAACAGGGACTTGATTCGCAGAAAGATTGTGCAGTTAACCTATGCGTACTATCAAAACGGCAATCGTAACATGGACAACGCCGAGAAGGAGTTGTTCTTCAGCCTGTCCAAGGCTTACGATTTATACAATTATCAATTACAGCTTATCGTAGAAATCACCAAGGAAGCGCGCAAGCGTTACGACTTGGAGGTGACACGTGTGCAGCGTGAGGGAGGCGATGCTCCATCGCAGAAGTTTGCTTTCAACCGCTTTGCCGTGCAGCTCGAGGAGAACAAGATGCTTGGCGAATGGATAGAGGCCAAGAACTCTTCGTGGGACGAAGATATCGAAGTGGTGCGCCGTGTCTACACTGCTGTTGTGGAGAGCGACATCTATCAGGAGTATATGAATGCCGAGGAAGACAGTTATGATGCCGACCGTGAGGTGTGGCGCAAGTTGTACAAGAATATCGTGATGAACAGCGAGGACATCGAAGCCATGCTCGAGGAGAAGAGCCTCTACTGGAACGACGACAAGGACATCATTGATACTTTCGTGCTGAAAACCATCAAGCGATTCGACCCTGCCAACAAGGCCAACCAGGAGCTTCTGCCCGAATACAAGGACATGGAAGACCGTGAGTTTGCCCGCAAGCTGTTCCGTGCCACGATTCTCAACGCCGACGAGTATCAGAAATATATGGGACGGATTTCACGCAACTGGGATTTCTCGCGTCTGGCATATATGGATATGGTCATCATGCAGATTGCTATCGCCGAGTTGGTCAACTTCCCTGGCATTCCTGCCACAGTAACCATCAACGAGTATGTGGAACTGAGCAAGATCTACAGCACACCACGCAGTGGCGGCTATGTGAACGGAATGCTCGACGCCATCGCCCGTTCGCTGATCGAGACCGGTGTCATCATGAAAGAATTGCCCGAGCGTCCTCATCGTGAGCAGAACGTTCAGCGCCGTGCAGGCCGTGGCGGATTCGGTGTTCATAGTGGTGCCCGCGAAGGACAGCAGCGCCGTCAGCGCATTGGTCAGCCACGTTATCACAACAACAATGGCTGGAATGACAATAACGGCTATCAGAACGACCAGCCTTCTTACGATCAGCCTTCTTACGATCAGCCTGCAGAGCCAACAGCTCAGGACAATGCTGCCGAGGAGGAGAAGTAAGACCGGGAGAGTGAGATTTACACCTTATTATATATATAGGTTCATATCTTGATGATATTAACAGAAAAAATAAAACTTTAGAAATATGACAAACTTATTTTTGCAGAGCGGTAGCGGCCAGAGTGGCATGCCTATGCTCATTATGATGGTAGCTATCTTCGCTATCATGTGGTTGTTTATGATTCGTCCACAGCAGAAGAAGCAGAAGAAGATTCGCGAGTTCCAGAATGCGCTGAAGGAAGGCGATAAGGTAGTGACTGGTGGCGGTGTATATGGCACAGTAAAACGTGTCAATGCCCAGGAGAACACTATCGATATCGAGGTGGCACGTGGCGTGGTTATCACTGTAGCCAAGGGCTATGTGTTCGCCGATGCCGCATCGCAGACTCCTAATGCATAGGCCCCGATACAGCTTATTCAGTACACTCAGCAAACTCCTTTTTGGCACCGTCAACAAGGAGCTGCTGATATTCTTGTTCTTTCTCGCTCTCAGCGGCACCTTCTGGTTGATGATGACGCTCAACGAGACCTACGAGAAGGAACTTTGTGTGCCTGTGCATCTGACAGACGTGCCTCGCAATGTCGTGGTGACGGGCGATCTTCCCGATACGGTGAGGATTACCGTGCGCGACAAGGGATTCACGCTCGTAACCTACGAGTATGGACACGTGCTGCGTCCGCTATCCTTCAAGTTCTCGTCTTATGCCGACGAGGACAAGGGCAAGGGCGTAGTGCCTTTGGCCGATGTGCAGCGACAGTTGCAGTCACAGCTTTATGGCTCCAGCAAGTTGCTCTCCGTAAAGCCCGGCGAGTATGATTTCTACTTCACCTATGGCGCGTCCAAGCAGGTGCCCGTAGTCTTCAAGGGAAAGGTGACAGCCAGCAAGAGTTACTATCTTGCCCATACCGACTTCCTGCCAGCCGAGGTGACGGTCTATGCCAACAAGGACCAGCTCGACAAGGTGAAGTATGTGGAGATAGAACCTTTCAATATGCGCAACCTGCAGGACACCATCCATACGACGGTTCGTCTTCGCAAGATTCGTGGACTGAAGATGGTTCCAGGCACGGTTCGCCTGTCTGTTTATCCCGATGTGCTCACCGAGGAAACCATCGATGTGCCCATCACAGCCATCAACATGCCCGAGGGATTTGTGCTTCGTACATTCCCGTCGAAGGTGACTGTGCGGTTTACGATTGGTGCAAGCCAGTTCCGCACCATCCGTCCGGATATGTTCAAGGTGGTGGTCGACTATAATGAACTCTCTCAGAATCCTTCCGACAAGTGTACGCTTCAGCTCATCGGCGTTCCGCATAGTGTGAGCAAGGCCCGACTCGACTTCCAACGGGTGGATTATCTGCTCGAGCAGCAAGTGGAGTAAGGAGAGTGAGGAACTCTTGCAAGAGCAAAAGTGAAGAAATCTTGGACAACCGGGAAGAAGAGATGAAGATAGCAATAACAGGAGGCATTGGCAGCGGCAAGAGTTTTGTTTGCCGTGAGCTGGAAAGACATGGCATTCGTGTTTACGACTGCGATGCGGCAGCCAAGCGGCTCATGCGAAGCGACAAGCCGTTGCAGCAGAGTCTTTGCTCGCTGGTAGGCGAGGAAGTGTACGATGCTGAGGGCGTGCTGCAGAAACCCGTCTTGGCGCGTTTTCTGTTGGCAAGCAAGGCCAACAAGCTGGCTGTCAACGATGTGGTTCATCCTGCCGTGGCGCGTGATTTCGAGCAGAGCGGCTGCGACTGGCTCGAGAGTGCCATCCTCTTCGAAAGTGGATTTATCCATTGCACTCATTTCGACTTTGTGGTCTGTGTGACGGCTCCTGAGGAGGTTCGCATCCAGCGCGTCATGGCGCGCGACCATATAGACCGCAGCAGAACCTTGGAGTGGATTCATGCCCAGATGTCACAGGCAGAGGTTGCAGCCCGCTGCGACTTTGAAATCGTCAATGACGGCAAGGCTGATGTGGCGCGGCAAGTGAATCTTTTGCTCGAAAGGGTGGAAGAGTGCAGAAAAGCAGCAGAGAAAGGCTGAAGCAGAGTAAGACTGCAGCAAAAAAGAGAAAATAAACAGTGAAAAATTAAAGAAAATATAACCAAATGGAAACAATTTTATCTATTGCAGGCAAGCCAGGCCTTTACAAACTGGTTTCACGCGGTAACCGCAATCTTATCGTCGAGACTATCGACGAGACCCACAAGCGTATTCCAGCCTTCGCCACCGATCGTGTGACAAGTCTTGGCGACATCGCTATGTATACTGATGCTGACGAGATAGCACTCTGGAAGGTGTTCGAAAACGTAGGCAAGAAAGAGGACAGCAAGGAGAGCAGCCTGAACTATAAGAAGGCTTCTGCACAGGAGTTGCACGACTACTTTGCTGAGGTGTTGCCCAACTACGACCGCGACCGTGTTCACGACAGCGACATCAAGAAGCTGTTGCAGTGGTACAATATCCTCGTTAAGAACGGCTACACCGACTTCAAGGCCATCTTGGCTCCTACTGAGGGCGATAACGTAGACGACCGTCAGGAGGAAAGCGCAGAATAACGAAAGTTCAATATAGACAATAAAAAAATGAGAAGCTGTGACAATAGCTTCTCATTTTTTATGATGTAGGCTGTATGAGCCTCAGTACTTGCTTGATACAGAATTACTTGTAGATTTCGGCCAACTTCTCGAGCAGATCCTCGGCACGCAGGTCGCAGGCTACGATAACGCCATTAGGGTCGAGGAGCACGTTGCTTGGGATGCTGTTTACGCCATAGGCATCATGCGCAGCGCACTGCCAGCCTTTCAGGTCGCTCATCTGAGGCCAAGCCAGACCTAAGTCATTGACACCCTTCTTCCAGGCTTCCAACTTGTTGTCGAAGCTCACGCCTACCACTTCGAAGCCCTTGCTGTGATACATTTCGTAGGCCTTCTTTACGTTAGGCATTTCCATGCGGCAAGGTCCGCACCATGAAGCCCAGAAATCCACCAATACATACTTTCCGTTGCCAACAAACTGGCTCAGCTTCACCTTGGCGCCGTTCATGTCCTGCATGTCCATGTCGGTGTACTTGATGCCTGGCTGACGCTTGGCAAGCGATTCTATCTGCATCTTTGGTCGACGCATCATGGGGTGGTTGTAGTAAGCGGTGTTGGGATTGCAAAGTTCCTTCAGCTTGGCAAACTCGAAACCATAGAAGCTGTCCGACAGGATGTAGGCAGGCAGCACATTGTCCTTGTTCTCCTTGCAGAATGCGGCTATCTCGGCGTTCTGCTCTGCCTCCACAGCGTCTATCTTCTGTTCCAGAGCCTTCATCTTGGTCTTTCCCTCTTCGGTCTTGTCGCCGCGGAGCTTCTGCCATTCAGGAGCCAGGTCGTTCATCTTTTGCTCTATTACGCTCATCTTGGCGTAATATGTGTTCAGTTTCTCGTTGAGTTCTGAACCGCTAACCTTCTTGTTTACCAGGTCGATGTTGATGTTTTTTGTACCGTCGATAACGGCAGCCACCATCAGCTGGTTGCTTGCAGCCACGGTGATAAAGGTTTCTGCAGGCTGATTGCCTTTCACCTCGAACTTGCCCTCCTTGGCAGCAATGGGCTGAGCCTCGTTCATCTGTCCGTTATAGAACACGTAGAGTGTGTCAACTCCCTGTGGTGCAGTGCCTTCTACGGTGAAGGCGACGTCTTGTGCTTCGGCACAGCTGACAGCCATCATGGCAGTCAGGGCCATAGATAAGATTTTCTTCATGTTGTTTCTTTCTTTATTTATCTGTTTTTTATTCTGTCAAATTCCATGCAAAAGTACATATTTTCCCTCAAATATGGTGAGATATTGCCCTTAATATTTTGTAAATAGAAAGAATAATCGTAATTTTGCATAAAACTTCTCTCAACTTTCGTATGTACGGAGGTTGAAAGAAGTTTTAAAGCTAATAGTTCGATTCATATGAAAAAGATCTTTATTCTTATCTGTTTTTGCCTTTGTTGCTATGGTATCTTGTGCGCACAGGATGCGAAAAAGATGGTTGTATATGACGAGAAACAAGGCATGAATCAATGGCACATTACCAAGATGTTACAGGATAGAATGGGATTTATATGGATTTCTTCCTGGGATGGACTTACCCGATTTGACGGATACGAATTTGTAACTTTTAAGTCGCGTCCTGGCGACGACTCGCCCTTGGAGAACAATCGTGTGAGAGATATACAGTTGGCAGCCAATGGCGATATTTATTGCTTGGTAGACGATCGATGGTTTCTGTTTTCGCAGTCTAAAGGAACCTTTATTAATATTTCTGATACTGAGAACGAAAAACTGATGAAGGCTAAGACGAAAAACAAGCTGCGCCAAACCAAGCAGAAGAAAGTTAAGAAGATGGGTCGTAAGATGACCGACAGGCAGGGTAACGTATGGTTCTGTACTCCCGACAGTATCGTTAAGACCATAAATTATCGTAAGCCTGCAGTTCCGTTTGCTTTGAGAAGCAGTGACCAGGCTCGTTGTTTTTTCGTTGATAGGAGTGGAAACTACTGGGTTTCAACACAGAAAGACAAGTCTGTGAGCATTTACAATAGTGGCAATAAGTTGCTGGGTTATCTCACTCCTACTGGCGAAATCTCTAAAAAGTATGTGCCTTTTTCATCGGCTGTGTATGCTATTTATCAGCATAACGATGGCTGCATCTATTTGGGGACCAAGCCTGGCGGGCTCTACAAGTTGAAAAGTCGTAAGGAAGACTTTGAGGTGCAGCATATCAGCTTGGGCAATGATAAAGCCAATTCCATCTATGACATCAAGGCTGATCGTGTAGGCCGACTATGGATTGCTACCTTTGATGGCATCTATTGTCTGCATCAGGGAAGGGTAGAGCATGTAAGACAAACGAAGGGATGGAAGGTGAGATGTCTTCATTTCACCCAGCGCGATATTCTTATGGCAGCCACAACGACAGGACTTGCTGTCGGAAGATTGTCGAATAAAACGATTGGTGACATGAAGTTTCAGTTGCATTGTCGTGAGCCTAAACGTGTGGAAAGTTTGGGTAATAGTGCAACGATGGATATACTGGAAACCGCTGACCATCAAATCTATGTGAGTACCGAGAGTGCTGGTGTAGACAAGATTATGAGCCACGACCTGCTGGCAGACCAGCTGGAGTTCAAACATTTCGACAAGACGATGGGGGTGCAATGCGAGACGATTTCAGCCATGACTCCTTACCGTAAGGATTGGATATGGGTCGTTGGTGGTTACACCCTCATGATGCTTAACACCAAGACGGGCGAAGTGAGAAATTATGGCACAGGATTCTTTCACGATGCATATCGGTATAGCGATGCCCATCCAGTGTGTCTGCCCGATGGTCGATGGCTCTTTGGTTTGCAGAATGGGGCCTTTAGCCTTTCAGAGAGCGAACTTGCGAAGACGGGTGCAGAGCACTGCGTTGTGTTTACAGGCATCAGTGTGGAGCATGCTCCAATGCAATATGCTGTAGCCCATATCCACTCGCTTACTCTCAGCAAGGAAGAGCGCAATCTGAGAATAAGTTTCTCCACACTCGACTTTTCTGACACCGAAGCCCCTTGTTATGCGTTTCGTCTGCACGAAGGCGACAAGTGGATTTTCATAGGCAAGGAACATACAGTCACCTTGCCCGATATGCAGCCTGGCGACTATGAGTTGCAGGTGAGGAGCACCAACTCGGCAGGTGTGTGGACACCAGGAATCGCCACGCTTCGCATACATGTCACGCCCAAGTTCTCGGAAACGATTTGGGCGGTCGTTCTGTACATATTCTTATCATTGGCTACTATTTTCACCTTATTATATATATACCTCTACATTCGTCGCATCAAGCGCAAGCAGCGTGAGGTGCTTGAAGCATATTTAGCGTTGCTCGAAGATCAGAATGGAGTTGGGCAAGAAGTGACAAAGGAGAGAGAGGAATCGGAACAGATTGTTTCGACCGAAGAAGACGACCTGATGATGAAGCGCATCATGCAGTTTATCGATGAGCATCTTTCTGATGCAGAAATCGGTATTGTCGAGATGGCAGAGGCTGCGGCTATCTCCCGCTCGGGACTGAATCGTAAGATGAAGAAAATAGTAGGTTTGACGCCAGCAGAGTTTCTGCGTGAAACTCGCATCAAGCGTGCCCAGCAGTTCTTGCTTGGTACGTCAAAGGGTGTGTCGGAGATAGCTTATATTTGTGGTTTTGCCGATCCCAAGTATTTTGGCAAGATATTCAGGTCGATGACAGGCGTATCGCCCACAGAATTTCGTCAAAATGGCGGAAAAGCCGATAAATAAAGGGTTTTGCGACAAAAATACCCCTTATTTGAGAAAATAATCACCATCCAGTTTAGTATTTTAAGACTACTTTTGCAACCGAAGAATGAACGTTCTGACTTGCATATCATACAAAACTTAAAATACTAAACAATGAACAAAAAACTAACAAGTCTTTTCTTTTTGGTGTTGTCGCTGTGCGGCATGCTCCAGGTGCAAGCCATCAAGGTACACACCATAGGCGACTCCACCATGCAAACTTACGATGAGAGCAGCACCATTACCAGGGGCTGGGCTCAGTATTTTCAGCAGTTTTTCCAGAATGTCACCGTCAACAACCGTGGCAAGGCAGGTGCCAGCAGCAAGAGTTTCTATCAGGAAGCCGCATACTGGCAGAGTGTGAAGCAGCAGATGCAGCCAGGCGACTATGTGCTCATCCAGTTCTCGCATAATGACGAGAAGAACAATGGTATGGATGGCGATGAGCTGAAAGCCTATTACAATAAGGTGGGAGAGTCTGATAAGGCTGCCGCTACAGATTATCGTGGCACCACGCCTTCGGGAACCTACAAGGACTATCTGCGCAAATATGTGGAGGAGACACGAGCCGCGGGGTGTCATCCTGTACTTGTGGCTCCTATCTGTCGCATGTATTTCTCAGGCAACACAATCCGCCGCGCCGGACAGCATGATTTGGGCGACAAGTTCAGTAAGTTGACCGATACTGGTGTACTTGAAGGTCAGAGTGTTCCTGCCACAGACCATAGTATGGACTATGTTTATCAGATGAAGTCGGTGGCAGAGGAACTGAATGTGCCTTTCATAGATCTGACAACAGCTACCAAGAATCTTTATCTGAGTTATGGAGACACAAAATGTCATGACTTGTTGAGTGACAATAATGGTAGTACTCATCTCAGCACTACAGGTGCCACACTGATAGCCCGTCAGGCGGCTACGCTTCTGAAGGCAGCAGGAATCCTTGCCGACAATATTGTCATTCCTTCCGACCTGAGTGTTTCGCCCGCAGAAGCCGATTTAGGTGAAGGATATAAAGGACAGACCATGACAAAGGAAATATCTGTCAATGGTTTCGGACTTACACCTGCTGACGGTTCTGTGAAAATATCGGCAACAGCAGGACTGAAAGTTTCGCTCGACAAGACAACGTGGGCCGACCAAATCTCTATACCTTATTCTGAAGGTATGCTCGTAAAAAACTTTTATGTCCAAATAGAGCTTACTGCTACAGGCAGTAACGAGGGAATTGTAACCTTAATACAAGGCTCTAAGACCATAGAAATACCAGTCAAAGCTACTGCCATCAGTCTTGAAGGCGGAACAGCTGTCAAGGCCTATTGGCGACTGGAGAAGAACGACGAATGTCAGCTTACGGGGCCTGTCACTGTAGTGCCTCAGTCGTTTGAGGGCATGTATGTGCAGAAGTACTCCAGTCCTAACGCCAAAACTGTGTGGCCAGAATGGACTGGCTATGATGCCACTCGCAAGACACAGCGTTGTCTGATAGTAGGTGACAACTGGCCTGAGGGCGAGATAGACGAGGTTTCCACCCGATACATTCAGTTTGGTATCACTGCAGCCAAAGGAACAACGCTCAAGATTGACAACATCAGTATGTTTGTATGTGGATGTGGAGGCAATGGTATGCGTTGTCACATCAACTATTCCAAGGAACCTAATTTTGCCAATCAGCACACCATTTTCTCGCCCACCAGCATGCCTGCCAACAATATGCTTGAAGTGAAGGACACGCCAGTCATCTCTCTCGATGAAGGCGAGACACTGCTTGTGCGCGTCTATCCCTGGTACGACGGTAAGGCTACTGGTAAGACCATCTGTCTGAGCGACGTGACTATCAGCGGAATGGCCATAGACAAGGTTACTGATGGCATCAAGGATTTGCAGTCTGATGTGAAGATGGATAACCGTCAGTATTATACACTATCGGGTGTCAAAGTCGATAAGCCTGGTAAAGGAATCTATGTTTGCGGCAACAAAAAAGTCGTTATCAGATAACAACTAAAAAAACAAAAAAAATCTATTATGAACAAGGTAAAACATTTATTCTTAGTACTTTTATTGGTCATGGCACACCTTCAGCTGTGTGCCACCAATATAGAGCTGGCGTGGAGTTTCAATCAGGGCGATGCCAAAGCCCTTCAAGGCACAGTTTCGGAAGAAGGTCTGTTTTCGTATGCCACATCATCATTGGGCAGCGAACTGGAATTCTTTGGAACCAATAAGGCTGGTAGCCTTACTGTAACCAAGGTGCAGCCTAAGGTTGTGGCATCAGCCAATGGCGAAGGCAATGCCATCAGTTTCTCTCTGAAGGCCAAGAAGGGACTCTCGCTGTCAGTGAAATCCTTCAGCTTTGATGCCTGCAAGTTGGGTACTAATGGAGGTTGCATTGACGTAGTGGCAGAAGCAGGCGGCAAGAGTTATGAACTGCTGAAGGCGCAAAGTCCACAGAATGCCAAGAACAATCCATTTTTCACGCATTATACCGCCGACTTGTCTCAGATTCCTGCCACAGAAGGCGAATGGGTAATCAAGGTGTTTGTCAAGAATGTGGCAACCAACAAGCAGTATGGTTTTGCTAATTTTGCCATCGTTGCCACCACCGAAGGCAAGGTGGAGCAGGTCAACAGCTATACTCTTTCTGCCACATCGGCTGATGCCAATGCTGGCAGCATCAAGGTTTCGCCAACAGGCAATGTCTTTGACGAGGGAACCAGCATTACGCTGACGGCAACCGAGAATTTCGGCTATCACTTCGAAAAATGGATAGACGGTGAAGGCAAGCTCGTTAGTACAAGCAATCCTTATACTTTCACCATCAATGCCAACACCACATTGCAAGCTGTGTATACAGCCAAGCAGGTGTATGCGCTTCATCTTTCAGTCACAAACGGAGCGCTGGAACATCTTGTGACTGTCGTTCCTGAGGGAAATGTTGTAGACGGAATACATTATTATGAGGAAGGAACCGATGTGAAACTCGTGGCTTCCAACAACAAGATTCTCACCTTTACCCATTGGGAGGACAACTCCACCCAGGCTGAGCGCATGGTGCAGATGGACGGTGAGAAGAATATTGAGGCTGTTTATTCGGCTTGCGACTACATCGTAGGCTGGGATCTTTATAACACTGCACTTCGCCAAGACCGCGCTGCCGACTATGCTTCGGAGACAGAAAATGCAGGTTTGCTACAGTTGCGTGATGCTGAAGGCAACTCGAAATCGTGGCTGGGTTCGGTGATGCGCGACAAGTATAGTGCAAGAGTATGGCGCCCATTGACCGAGAAAGACTATTTTGAGATTTCCTTCTCTACCAAGGGCTATAAGAACATCAAGGTGGCAGCGGCCATGGGCGATGACTATAATGCTTATTCGGTCAACTATATGCAGGTAAGTACCAATGGTACAGACTTTACAACCGTAGGAACCTACAATCTGCCCAACCGTGGTTGGGATTCTAAGGAGTTTGTCCTGCCTGCAACGTGTGAGGAGCAGGCTAAGATATGGGTGCGCTTCATGCCCGATTACACTTCGCCTCTTACCGGAGTGGAAAGTGTTAACGACGGAACGGCAGTAGCCGAGATATTTGTTCTTGCTGACTCCAATCAGGCCGACGACCATGAGGCTCCGCTGTTGGTGACCAGTATTCCTGCTCAGAATGAGGAGGGAGTTTCGGCAACAGGTTCTGTTATTCTGACCTTCAATGAGAAAGTGGTGCTGGGTGAAGGTAATGCCATGCTCGATGGTGAGACACTGCAGCCTACCGTGAGTGGCAAGACCGTGGTTTATCCTTACAGCGGACTTAAATATGCCCAGTCTTATGAGTTCACACTGCCTGCTGGCGCCATTGCCGACCGTAGTGGCAATGCTTTTGAGGGAGTGACTATTCGTTTCACAACCATGGCCCGCAAGCAGCCTGCTGCACGCCTTTACGATGCTGTGGTGGCTCAAGACGGAACAGGTGACTATACCACTGTGCAGGCTGCCATCGATGCTGCTCCTGCAGGTCGTACTCAGCCTTGGCTCATCTTCATCAAAAAGGGTGTATACAAAGGCCATCACGACATACCTGCCAACAAGCCCTACCTTTATTTTATCGGACAAGACCGCAACAAGGTGAGCATTTCAGACAATCGTCTGAGTGGAGGCGACAATGCCTATAAGGTGAACGATGGTGCCACGCTGACAGCCAATTCGGACAATCTCTACTTTGAGGGTATCAACTTTGTCAACTCTTATGGCGTGGAGAAAAACGACGGTCCACAGGCCTTGGCTCTCTATACCTTGGGCGACCGTGTGGCACTCAACAAGGTGGGCTTGCTCTCTTATCAGGACACATGGCTCACCACCACCAAGCTCAATAATCGTCATTACATAAAGGACAGTTGGATAGAAGGTGCTGTAGACTTTATTTATGGTCAGGGAAATGTTTATCTGGACCAGGACACCATCAATATCGTGCGCAAGAGCGGTGGCTACATCGTAGCTCCTAATCATCCAAAAGAGACAACCTGGGGATATGTGTTCATGAACAATGTCATCACAGCTCCAGGCAATCCTGCCGAAACCGATGTGTGGTTGGGACGTCCCTGGCACGATACTCCTATCACACTGTTTATCAACACTCGTTCTTACGTCAAGATTCCTGCAGCAGGCTGGTATCCTACTATGGGCGGACTGCCCAAACTCTGGGCAGAATATAACACCATGGATGGTGATGGAAATCCTGTAGATCTGAGTCATCGCATCACCGAATATTATTACTATGCTGATGGCGACAAGACGCAGAAGGTGACTGGACATAGCGAGAAGGCTGTGCTCTCTGCTGAGGAAGCAGCCCGCTACACGGTGAAGAATGTGCTATCGGGTAGCGACGGATGGCAGCCCACTCTCCTTTGCGAGGCTTGTGAGGCACCTGAGGTGAAGAAGGTGAACGCTACGTTGGAGTGGAAGAAAGTGCCTTATGCCATCAGTTATGTGGTGACGGCAGGCGATGAGGTAATAGGATTTACCGAAAACACCACTTTCGAGGTTCCTGCTGCTTATCAGGATGCTGTGCTCTGTGTGCAGGCTGTCAATGAGTATGGTGGTCTGAGCGCCTATGGCAAGGCTTCTTTGTCAACAGGTATCGACGAGATTGCCACTCAGGAGAGAAGTGACGACAAGGCTTGGTACAACATGATGGGTATGAAGGTAAATGCCGAAAGCAATGGCATCCTTATCCATCAGCATAAGAAAATAATTCGCAAGTAGGTTTTTAGTATTATGTAGAAGATATGAGGCAAGCTGTATGCTTGCTTATATACAGGACTCCAGATGGTGTGTGAAACATAGTCTGGAGTCTTTTTATTTATTCACCTATGAAGAAAAAAGCAGATAACAGCCTCGAAATTTGGCAGTTTCAGATAATAATCGTAATTTTGCAGCCGATTTTGCAAAGGATGGGTAGTTCCACCTTTATATTTATGAACTCGAGTGCTTGGTAAACCTCGTAAAAAACAAGAAAATGAAGAAAGAAAAAACTCAAGTGAGCGTGCTGTTCATGCTTTTCAGCATTCTCTTTTGCGTTTGCCTCATAGCGGCAAACGTGCTCGAAACAAAGCAAATTGCAGTAGGTTCGGTTTCTCTTACCGGAGGTCTCATCGTTTTCCCCGTAAGCTACATCATCAACGACTGTGTGTGCGAGGTGTGGGGCTATCAGAAGGCTCGTCTGCTGATATGGACGGGCTTTGCCATGAACTTCTTCTTCGTGGCGCTGGGAGCTATCTGCGATATGATACCCGCAGCTCCCTACTGGCACAATCAGGAGGGCTTTCATGCCATCTTCGGCTTGGCTCCCCGCATCGCCGCTGCCTCGTTTGTGGCTTTCATCGTAGGTTCTTTTGCTAATGCCTACGTGATGAGTGTGATGAAGATTCGCGATGGCGGAAAACGTTTCTCGGCTCGTGCCATCTGGAGTACGGTGGCAGGTGAGAGCTGTGACAGTCTCATCTTCTTCCCCTTAGCATTGGGTGGAGTGGTTCCTGCTGCCGAGTTGCCTAAACTGATGATTTGGCAGGTGGTGCTCAAGACGGTGTACGAAATCATCGTGCTGCCTGTCACCATTCGCGTCGTCAGGTTCCTGAAGCGTCATGAAGGCGAGGATGTGTACGATAAAAACATCTCTTACAACGTGTTTAAGATTTTCAGCCTGAATTGATTCTAAGGAGCTATTCTAAGGAGTTAAAGGAGTTAAGGAGTACAATAAACAAAAGATATGGATAGAAAAGAAGACGGTCTGAAGGCACTGGGTGCCAAGACCCTATACAGAATGGATTATGCGCCCGAGGTGCTCGAGACTTTCGTCAACAAGCATCAGGGCAACGACTACTGGGTGCGTTTCAACTGCCCCGAGTTCACATCGCTGTGTCCTATCACAGGACAGCCCGACTTTGCCGAGATTCGCATCAGCTACATTCCTGATGTCAAGATGGTGGAGAGCAAGAGTCTGAAGCTCTATCTTTTCAGCTTCCGCAACCACGGCGACTTTCATGAGGACTGTGTCAACATCATCATGAAAGACCTTATCGCCTTGATGGATCCTAAGTACATCGAGGTGACGGGCATCTTCACACCCCGTGGCGGCATCAGCATCTGGCCTTATGCCAACTATGGCAAGCCCGGCACCAAGTACGAGCAACTGGCCGAGCAGCGGTTTGCTACGCACGAATAAGTATTGGTTCAGGGCGTGTGGAGCTTACTTGCGAAAATTGAGACATTCAAGAAACGTTTAAGCACCGTTAAACTTATTGAACAAATAAAAAAGGCAGGACTTCAATGATGGAGTTCTGCCTTTTTTATGTACTTTTGTGACATTGAAAACAGAAAATATCAACATAAAAACAATGAGAACAAAAAGTTTTTTCACGGCTCTGTTGGCATTTGCCTCGCTCACGGCATCAGCACAGCAGTCTGAAACCCAAACAGCAGACAGTTTGGTCAAGGCCGCCTACTTTGTCGACGGTAAGTATTATTCAAAGGAGCTCCCTACTGATGCAGCTGCTGCCCAGTCGATGGGATTCGTGACCTTGAGCAAGGATTATATGATTGTAAACATCACCCTTCGCAAGGGAACTACTGTGCCCCAGTCGTGGGCCAAGTATGAGATACCCCGCAACCGTGTGAAAGGAATCGCCGAGATAGACGAAGAGATAAAAAACCGTGAGCTGATGAACAAGCGCATGTTTCCAGAGGGAGGCTATAAATATTTAGAACTTGAGGTAGGTAAACCTTTGCCAGGGCATTTTGCCGAGTATGACATCGATGGCAATCCATGGACCGACGAACTCATCAAGGGCCGAAAGGTGGTTGTCAATGCCTGGTTCTCGGGCTGCGGACCCTGTCTGCGCGAGATGCCGATTCTCTCAGAATGGAAGGAGCAGTTGCCCGACGTGCTGTTTCTCTCGGTCAACTTCGAGAAGGCCGACAAGGTGCGTCGCATCACCCAGCAGCGTGGGTTCAACTGGAACCACATCTACGACGACAAGTATTTCGTGCGCTTTGTGGGCACAGGCGGCTTTCCACTCTTCCTCGTGCTCGACGAGAAAGGCATTGTACGCTATGTAGGCAATGGCACCAATGATGGCAAGCGGGCTGAGATACTGAAACTCATCAAGAGTTTGTAGGAAGTTGCTATAACTTCTGAATCCAGCGAAAAAACAAAATAAAAGAGCATCACCAGCAGGCGATGCTCTTTTTTTTATATCGAATAAGCAAAGGAGAGGATTAGTTTTCCATGAACTTCTTGGCAGCTCTGAGCTGGTGTCTCATCACACTGAGGAACTCCTGGCTCTCCTGCAGTACGTTCAGATAGACGAGCGAGATCTGCATCAGCGTGTTGTCTTTCATGTTCTGCAGACGATCGATGTGCTTCTTGCGGAGCACCGAGAGCTCGTCCTTGCAGGCATCAGCCTCGGCGAGAATCTCACGATAGTTCTCATAGCGACTTGTCTCTATCTGTTCGCAGCTCATCTTCATCAAGTCGTTGATCTTCTGGCGTATAGGCATAAACTCGTTGATGTATTCAGTGGGCAGCGGGTTAAAATTGTTGTCTACGTGCTCCTTGATAGGGTCGAGCATACGGCGCAGTGAGTAGATGAACTGCTGGTTGCTGTTGGCACCCAGATGGAACCATGTGTTGCGCTCAATGGCAATCTCCAAAGGCGAGCGTTTCAAGCCCAGCATCTCCTGGCGGCGGAACTTCTTCAGCATGTCCTGCTCCTTCTTCAGCTCCTTGTTGGCATGGCGCAGCTCGCGGGTGTTCTCGTTGGCAAGACCGTCCATGATGAGGTTGAACTCACTCAGGGCGAAGCGGCATACGAAGCTCTGTGTGCGTGACACATGACGGCGAAGCAGATCCCATACGATTTCTGGATCGTGCGAGCGCATCATCAGCTGGAAGGTGCTTCCCTTGCTCTCCTCCTTCGACTTCTTGTTGTACCGGATGTTGCTGCGAATGAGCATGAAGATAACGAGAACAATGAAGGCTGTCTGCACGAGGATGCCGCCAAAATGCATGGCGAGGCAGACGAGGGCGCAGGCTGCGAAAGCCACACCGGCTGTGATAAACCATCCACCGATGACACTCAGTACACCTGTTACGCGGAATACGGCACTCTCACGGCTCCAAGCCTTGTCGGCAAGCGAAGAACCCATGGCCACCATGAAGGTTACGTAGGTGGTAGATAGAGGCAACTTGAGGTTGGTACCGATGGTGATAAGCATGGAAGCCAATACCAGGTTGACGGCTGCGCGAACCACGTCGAAGGCTGCGCTTTCCTCCAACTCTACATCGTTCTTGTCGAAGCGGCTGTTGATCCACTGCTTCAACGACTTGGGCATGAAGCGGTTGAGCCATGAGTCAGCACTCTGGCAGTTGCGTACGATGACGCGTGCTGCAGATGAGCTGCCAAACATCTCGTCTCCCTCGTCCTGGCGGCTCAGGTCTACAGAGGTCTTGATCACGTTCTGTGCCTTCTTTGAGGTGGCCATGGCGACAATCATCACGAAGCCTGCAGCGAGCAGATAGACGGGAGTGGTCTTGGCACTCTCCATCAGCGATGTCATCATGAAGCTGTCGGGAGCCACGCCGTTGGCATTGGCCATATAGTCGTTGTAAGAATCAAGTCCGGCGAGAGGCACTCCGATGAAGTTCACCAGGTCGTTGCCGGCAAAGGCCATCGCCAGAGCAAAGGTGCCCATCAGCACAGTGAACTTGAAGATGTTGACGCGGCAGAGGTGCAGGAACTCCATCACGATGGCTGAAACCACGAAGGTGGCACAGAGCAGTGAACCGATGTTTTGGTCAATGAAATCGCGCCATTCTGCTGGCAGATAAGGGCTCTTGCCCAAGCCCTTCATGAAGATGAAGTAGGAGAGGGCTGTGAAAGCGATACCGCCGAAAATGGCAATCGAATAGCGGGAATGCTTGCGATAGTTGAAGGTGAAAACCACACGCGAGAGCCACATCACGAAAGCACCGAAGACAAAGGCGATGATGACCGATGAGAAAATACCCATAATCACCTCCAAGGCCTTGTTGCTGTTGAGCAGCACGCCGTAGTTGAGGCTGTCGTCGCCTATCATCTTCAGGGTGGCGAGGATGAAGGCTCCGCCTAACAACTCGAACACCAGCGAGACGGTGGTAGAGGTTGGCATACCCAGTGTGTTGAACACGTCCAGCACGATGACGTCGGTTACCATGACCGCGAGGAATAGCGTCATTACTTCCTCAAAGGTGAAGCGGTCTGGACTCATGATGCCGTGGCGGGCGATGTCCATCATTCCCGACGACATAATGGCTCCGAGCACTACGCCACAGGAGGCGATGATAAGAACCGTGCGAAACTTTGCCACCTTAGCTCCGATGGCTGACTGCAGGAAGTTGACAGCATCGTTGCTGACTCCCACGAAGAGATCGAACACTGCCAAACAGAGCAGGAAGATCACAATGCATAGATAAATTGTACCCATTTATTTTTGATAAATTATTGTTTCCCGATGAATTGAAAACGAGGCTTTTCCTAAGCTTTCCGTCTGCTATTCCTAAGCTTTCTTTTGACTTTTCCTAAGCTTTTCGTCTGCTATTCCTTAGCATTTTTTCAGCCGTCGCCTTCCTTTTCGGGTGCAAAGGTACTCATGCAATATTACAGCCGATTTAAACAGATGTTACAATTCTGTTAAGAAATGGGTAAACATGAAGTTTCATGTATATGAATCCGGATTGTTTCTTGTGCTTCTCAGCTACGTTTTTGTGTGCTTCTCAGCTTCATCATCTTGTGCTTCTCAGCTTCATGATCTTGTGCTTCTCAGCATCTTTGCTTTCTTCCTCCCAGGCTTTGATAGCGCTGCTTTTGGGGCTTAATAGATGACCGGCGCCGGTCGTCTATTGTGACCTCCCGTGGTCATAATAGATGACCCTTGTGGAGCGCTGCTTGAGCTCTTTTGTTGTCTGCGGCGATAGAACAACTGTACCTTCTGGATTCCCCTGCCCGCTTTGTTTACCATCTGGTTCGCATTTCTCTCGCTTTGACACTGCAAATATAATACATTTTTGGGCTGTTGACGCAAATGTAGAATCAGTTTGAAAGTTAATAAATATTAATTATTTTGTAACCTTCCGATTATCAGCATTTTGCAAGTGCTTGAAAAAGCCCGTTTTTAAGACCTGTTTTCTTGTAGTCTTTTCTGCTGGCGTTGATTATTGCAAAAACGGCAGTGAAATTTTAGTCATTAGTCATTAGTCATTAGTCATTAAGAAAAATGGAAAAAAACGCAATAAAGTATATATATAAA
>CAVACC010000060.1:0-20289 GCA_963587495.1 Clostridia bacterium
CTACACCCTTGAAGTTCTCCTCTGCACCAATAGGAATCTGAATAGCAATTGGATTAGCGCCCAAGATATCCTTCATCTGCTGAACTGTCTCGAAGAAGTTAGCACCAGAACGGTCCATCTTGTTTACATAACCGATACGAGGTACATTGTACTTATCAGCCTGACGCCATACAGTCTCGGACTGAGGCTGAACACCATCAGCTGCAGAATATGTAGCAACAGCACCATCAAGCACACGGAGTGAACGCTCAACCTCAGCAGTGAAGTCAACGTGTCCCGGAGTATCGATCAAGTTGATCTTATAAGACTTACCGAGATAGTTCCAGTTACAAGTTGTAGCTGCAGAAGTGATAGTAATACCACGCTCCTGCTCCTGGGCCATCCAGTCCATTGTAGCAGCACCATCGTGTACCTCACCAATCTTATGAGTCTTACCTGTGTAGAACAAGATACGCTCAGATGTTGTTGTCTTACCGGCATCGATGTGCGCCATGATACCGATGTTACGTGTCAAATGTAAATCGCGATTTGCCATTTTCTTTTAAACCTATTTTATAAATTAAATTAGAATCTGAAGTGAGCAAATGCACGGTTAGCCTCAGCCATACGATGCATATCCTCCTTGCGCTTGAATGCGCCACCCTGGTTGTTGTAAGCATCCATAATCTCTGCAGCGAGCTTATCTGCCATAGTCTTACCACCACGCTTGCGAGCGAAGATAATAAGATTCTTCATAGAGATACTCTCCTTGCGATCAGGACGAATTTCTGTAGGAACCTGGAAGGTTGCACCACCAATACGGCGGCTCTTAACCTCAACCTGTGGAGTAATATTGTCGAGAGCCTGCTTCCAAATCTCAAGTGCAGACTTCTCCTCGTTAGCCATCTTAGCCTTTACGGTATCGAGTGCATTGTAGAAAATCTCATAAGATGTATTCTTCTTACCATCATACATCAAATGATTTACGAATTTAGAGACCTTCTGGTCGTTGAAGACTGGATCTGGAAGGATCACTCTCTTCTTTGGTTTTGCTTTTCTCATTTTTAATTGAAAAATTTAAATTCTGCATGGGGCTGTATATCGTTCTTCAACACTCGCACCCGAGTATTTACTCAACCTGTTACTTCTCCAGCAAAACGTTTGAAATAAAAATTTTGTTTTTGTTTCCTCAACTCTCGACCTTCTCCGGTCGTGAGTCTTTGGTTTTCGGCTTTGACAAAGATTACTTCTTAGCCTTTGGACGCTTAGCTCCGTACTTAGAACGACGCTGTGTGCGGTTTGCTACACCTGCGGTATCAAGAGTACCACGAACGATGTGATAACGTACACCTGGGAGGTCCTTAACACGACCACCGCGAACCAATACGATTGAGTGCTCCTGCAAGTTATGACCCTCTCCTGGAATGTAAGAGTTAACCTCCTTAGAGTTTGTCAAACGAACACGGGCAACCTTACGCATTGCCGAATTAGGCTTCTTTGGAGTTGTTGTGTAAACACGAACACAAACACCACGACGCTGAGGACATGAATCCAAAGCTGGTGACTTGCTCTTGTCTACGAGAACTCGTCTGCCTTTTCTTACCAATTGTGAAATAGTAGGCATAATTTTACTTTTTAATTTATTATTTTTGTTTTGTTATTGTCAAATCCATTACGAGCCAAATATCTCTGGCCGTTTTCGGGGTGCAAAGATACGACTTTTCTCGCAAAACACCTAACTAATTAAAAAGGAAGCTTTTCAAAACTACAACATTTAACTTTATATAACTATTCGTTGCGTTTTTTAAAAGCATTTTTAGTATTTCATGATATACTTACTTACCGTATCAAAAGAAGAAGTTGGACTAAAAAAACTGAACTTTCAAAGGTTCAGAACTTGAAGGGTATCAAAGGAGTTAAGGCAAATGTCACCTTGACTACAAAACGCAGGACTAATAGTTGTCACATTCATTTGCTTACTTCAAGAGGACACTCCATAACTCCTTTAACTATCTCTGTTTCAAATTATGCTTCACCCTTGGGAGTATTGAATGGAGCTATTGTACGCTCAGGCTCATTAGGCATCTTAATCTTACCGAATGTCTGCTCATAATTGTATATATTGCTCTGCAAAGCTTGCAACAAACGCTTGGCGTGCTCAGGAGCCATAATGACACGACTCTTTATTTGCGGCTGCGGCATTCCGGGAAGGGCACAGGCAAAATCGAGGATAAAGTCCGAACTGGAATGGGTAATGAGCGCAAGGTTTGAGTAAATTCCTTCTGCTACCTCAGGGTTAATTCCCATCTGAAACTGATTCTGATTGTTCTTGTTATTATCTTCCATTATTCTTTAAGTTTATAAGGTTATTAATTTATTGACGTTGCAAACTTACATAAAAAATCTGAGAACAGCAACTTTTTTTGCAGTTTTAATAAACAAAACACATCAAACATCAACAATTTCACCCCAAACAAACGACATTCAAAATATCGTGGTAGCCATTTATTAAATGTACGTCCGCACGCGCGCATACATAATTATATATAGAAAGGCTATAAAAGAGCAGATGGAAAAACAATATGTGTCTAAAAATCACCCCGGCAAAAAACATGCTTCTAAAAGGAAGCGCAAGCATAAAAATCCAACGAAGTATTTATTGTAGTCTAACGAAGCGCTTCATTAAGTGTTAAGGAAGCGCTTCATTAGGTGTTAAGGAAGCGCTTCTTTAAGGTGCAACAAAGCGCTTCGTTAGGTCATGAAGTTAACGACAGTCTACGACACTCTTCGACATGTATGAGAAATTCATGTCGTAACTTTGCCACCAAATAGCTTTTGCCAAGGGAAATACTAAGTGAATGCGAAAGTTCTTGTAATAATGTTCACTCCGAACTTACATCAAAGAGAGCGAATGAATCGTTCATCCGCTCTCCTATTACATAAGTTATCTTACAACAACTTTTCTTACCGTCTTGCCTATCTTGACAATATAAATACCCGCAGGCAAATAAACCTTGCGTTCACCATCAACAACAGAACTATGAACGACGGCACCACTGGCAGTTGTTATACTCATTAAGCCAAAGGCATTCTTTACAAAGATATTACCATAACCAGAAAGTATTGTTACAGCAGAAGCACCATCTGTTACAGCAGAGATTCCTGTCGACTGAGGAATATCGAAAGTACGCAAAGCGACGACTTCCGAACCGTCAATAGCCTTAGCCTGAACAACAGCCGAACCAGCCTTGCTGCCCATGTTGGCTGTAAAGACTCCATTCTTGTCTATGGCAGCAAATTCTGCGCCCTCTACAATGCTCCATTCCACATTAGCGATAGTAGCCAATACTGGAGTGACCCATGCTTTCAGATGCAGAGTAGTCTGAGTCTCTGAAATGGTTGCATCAGTTTCCTCTGTCTGTATTTCAATATGAGTAACCAGTTTGACTGCGTATGCTTCCTTACTGCTTATCACATTAGAAGTAACATTTTCTTGCTTAGCCTCAGCACGATTGGCCCTACTCTTCATAGCTTCTGACTTCTGCTTCATTCCTATAGCATAGTATGTAACATCGCCTGATGTACGATGATGAACATAACTACGAGAATAGCCTGACAATGTCTCTACAACTTGCATATTATCAGGAGTAGCACCTGCAAATATCATGTATTGCGAAATGTCAGCTCCCTCATAAGGTGTCCAATGCAGGTTGATGTCATTGCCCATACCCTTATTCACCATCAGATGGACAGAGGCGTGAACACGGCTCGGAGCGCTTTCCACTCCATAGACAGTCGGCAACGTTATCATATAACGATTGCTCTTCACGTCAGGACGGCTGTCTGTATCTACAAATCTGCCGTTTGCCAATGCAATCTCTCCTATCTTTTCGTAGCTGTCAGCAACGTTGGTCTCACGATATACATTTACCTTACCAGTAAAAATACTTGCATCAGGCAATGCCTGACCTGCATTCCACTCCAGCACATTATGTCCATTAGCTACTGTCACCTGTGTCAACTGCGGTTGCCAACCAGCACCTACCACCTCGATGTCATAGTTCTTCTTAACTGCCGGATTCCAGACATCATCGCTGTAATTGAGTTTCAAAGAACAAAAAGCAGCATCTTCTGTTATTGCAACAACAGCTTGATTGGATTTTTTGTCATACGACACCTCTGCATTATCGGCAGACACCGACACCTTGGCATCTTCATTGCGGAAGCATTCTGGCATATTCACCACAATAGTCTGCCCAGCCAGCACCTTATCAGGTATGTTCAACTCCAACGACGGCTGTTCGTAAATCATGACACGAGCCGTACCCTTCACCTGTGAATTAGCCGCACTCACAGCTTGAACGGTCTTCAGACCCGGTGTATTCCAAACGATAGTGCCGTCATTTTTTAGCTCACCATCATCTGTTGTCAGAGTAATTTCTCCTACATTGCTTTCTACAGAAGCCTTGACAGCCTGTCCTACTCCAGCCTTTTCGGGCATAGAGATAAGGGTTGTTTCAGTAGGTGTGAACTCAACAACCTTAGAGAACGGCGAATGAGCCATCCAAGGATCCAGCGTCTGGACACAAATCTCATAAGTCTTGCCAGCCTCAAATCTGCTTATTGGCATAGGCAAGGTTGTTGCCTGACGATAATATGTCTGGATTCCAGTTCTTGCCATCTTGGCATTATCATCATTAGCATTCAGCGGAGACCAGATGTAGCTGCCATCGCCAGTCTCTCCCTTTTTTCTGATACTTATATTATACAGCAACTGAGCATTCGTGCTCTCCTTGTCTGTTGCGCCACTCCATGAGATGATAACCTCACCGTTCTTCTGATTGGCATATACGGTAGTTGGGGCTGTAGGCGGAGTATTGATGCACTTTTGTTTTATCAAATAGAGATCAGCATATGTGTAATCTGGCACACCGTCATTATCTACATCAGCAAATCTATCGGTTCCTCCAATAAATCCATTTGACTGCAAATTCTCGAATGTCACAGGACTGCCATTATTACTTATCGTGAACTCCATTCTGTTACTGCTCTGATAATCAAGCTTGCCATCCAAGTCAAAGTCGATGTAGACGGGACGCAACTGACCTAAGGCTTGCTCTTCGAAAGTACGATTACCCATGTTTTTGAGAATCTTATCAGACATAACATAATCCATATAACCATCTCCGTCTACGTCATATACATTAGCGTGCCAATCGCTTATACTTGTAGCCAGTTCTACAACATCGAATTTGCCATTGCCTTTGTTGAAAGCCACAGCATAGCAGTCCTTGTTATTCTTGTTTTTCAAACGTACCAATGCGTCTATACGACCATCCCTATCATAATCGGCAAAAGCCCCGGAAATCATTTCTATCAAAGTATAATAGCCAAAATCCAAAGATTGGGAAGTAAAGGTGCCGTCACCATTATTATAATAAACTTTATATTTGGACGCATCTGAATCATACGAACAATAATCCAGCAGACCATCATTGTTCAAGTCAACATAATAATAAGGATAACGCACATAATATTCTTTTCCGTCATAGGTATAAGCATCAGTAGACTTCTCGAAGTCGCCATCACCCAGATTAATGACAGCCTGTGTTCGGAATCTATCATCATTTGGTGTTGGTCCGCATAAGACATCAGGCAATCCGTCCATATTCGCGTCAAAAACAGCCAACTTATCACTTTTTACTCCGTCTGAAAGTCCAAAGACAGGCAGTTTCTCAAACTTACCTTTATTATAGTCATACTTAGCCTCTTTATTATAAACATACAGACCATCACTAGTCATATCAAGCATTCTCCCCTCTTGGAAATAATCAAAGAAAACGCCACTCATGAAAGACGGACCGATATTCTCTATTCTGAATGGCAAAACGTCTACGTCCAAGGCAAATGTCAAGCCGTCAGAGCTTATACCCTCAATCTGCTTCTTGCCGAAGGTATCGAACATGATGCCCTGTCTGCCGTCGGCGGAAGTGACGATTGTACCATCAGGTTTTCCCCTAAGAGAAAAATCCTGTCCATTAAGACTTGACACAAACACAGTATCACAGGTGCTGACTGTCTTCTTGTCAATAGAGAATGTTGCCAACTGAGAAATATCGTTCAGCTGTGCATAATCGCTCCATTCTCCCTTCATGCCACATGCATCTATGGCACGGACACGGGCAGACACACTTTTCTTACCCCATACACCTGCAGCGGCAAGGGCAAACAAACTCTTGGTGTAAGTACGATACAGGTACTCGCCACCCGAAGATATTTCAAACTCATAGCTCAAGTCGCCCGTTGCATTTTCGGCATCGCTACCGGCTTCCCATTCAGCACGCAACATACCAATTGACTTGTCCAAAACCAAGCCAGGTGCCTTCATCTTCTTAGGGGCGGTATTGACCTTATCAACGGCATAGCGGAAGATTCCACTCTTTTCTGCCGCCCCATCACTCCTAGGTATAAATGCCGGGAATACCATCTTACCATCGCCGTCTATATCGCGTGGTGGCAATTTCAATGCATAAGGTGCGTCTTGATTTACAGAGTATGGAGTCACCTTAAAGCCAGAATCCCAGTTCCATATCGTGACAAGTCCCCCTATTAATGTGCCATAACTTGGATTCTCCTTATTATAAATGAAATTGTCAACAGTAAACAAACTTGGCAAACCATTATTATTGATAAAGTAAGGAGCACTCCATTTGTATTCTCCAGTAAACGACTTAACGGTACGCTTGAACGTACCATCGCCTTGATTTTTCAAGAATGCAATAAAGCTGTTCTCTTTGCCAGGTATCGTAACCAAGATGTCAAGCAAGCCATCTCCATTACAATCCAACACATGGATACCGTCAACGGCATTATTGCTCAACAATGATTTCTCCGTAAAGCCTGCACCCGTATTCAATTTTAGCTTCAGCTCTCCATTGCTGTAGACAATCAAGTCGGTCAGTCCGTCACCATTGACATCAGCCACTTTCACCCTTCCAGAGAAAGCGGCAGAATAATACTTGCCATTACCTAAAGAAATGAGTGAATAACCTTTCTCGTCAATAAAATCGGGATATCCGTCAAGATTCAGGTCGACAACCGTCATCGGGTCTTTGCTGTAGTAGCCGCTGTTAGGGCTTGCAAAGGCTGTCATGCCATTGGTTCTTATTGTAAAAGCTCCATTGCCCGCCATAGCATACTGTGCCGATTTCAGTTCCTCAGGATCAGTAACTACAGGCACAGGCTGAGTGGTGAACGTACCGTCTTTTTTCTGCAGTTTAAAGTAAGGCCGATACGTACCGTCACTATTATCCCAATAAAGCAAGTCCTCCAATCCGTCAAGATTCACATCAGCCCATGTCGCCCCCGTAGTATTCTTCATGTCAAACTCATGATAAACATAACTGCCGTTTCGGGGAATGAGCATCTTGCTCTTTATTGATGAGTAATCTACTCCATAAAAGGCAAAACCCGAATAAGGTTCGGCATTCAGCTTCTGCAACTTCAAGTCTCTACTATCTGCAATATTTGAGCCCATAAAACCATTATCCTTAATGGCATTCAAATCCATCACAAGGCTACCATCGATAGAACACCATTGCATTTTATCTTGATAATTCCAAAGGTATTCCAACTTGCCGTCATTGTTGACGTCATCATAGAAAGTAGGTACTACTTGCCCCCCCCGAAGAAATACGTTCTCAAAGGTTTGTGCGCTTAGCGGTATTACAGGCAATAATACCAAGCCAGTTAGTAACAATAGGTTGATTTTTTTCATGTCATTAAAATTTTATATGTTATTCTTGTTTTGAAAAAAGCATTATTGCACTTGGCAAATATAGAACAAAAAAATCAAGAAAACGCTTTTATGTGCTTATATATATAGTCAAACTGTCTTTTTTTTACGAATTGCCCCTTATTTTTACGCAATGAACATCTGTATCACTCTCATTCTTGTTCTTTCTTCTTACGATACTTGGTATTAGGAGAACCTGTTGAGGAAAATAGTAGCCGTTCAACAGGCAGCCCACACGCATTATATGATATTCGCCCTCACGTAACAGCTGCCGTGAGTTATCTTGCGAAACTTCTCGTAATACAAAGCTTATTTTGCAAAAATCGACGAAAGACATTCAAGTTTTTCTATGTTACAGGCTGCTAAATCAGAAAAAATATCTAACTTTGCGCTCAACAAAATACATAACCAAAAGCCATTGACACGGCTTCACGTCATCTAAAAGCACAAATATGAAAAAGGACATGAATGATCCCAGCGTTATCAAGAGCCTCATCAAATACGACATGGCTTATTGTTTCAACAGCACTTGTCCAAGAGCCGGGGAGTGCTTCAGACACCAGGCATACGCATACAAGGACCCTGCGCAAAAAGTGGGGCGAACCATTTTCCCCGATGCCTTGCAAAACGGACAATGCGAGTATTTCTTGCGGCCGAGAGTCATTACTTCTGCGTGGGGATTTTCACATGTGTACAGCCAAGTAAGGAACTGCGACGTAGCCGACTTGCGAATACAGATAATGGGAGTACTTGGAGGCAAGACTGCCTATTACAGATATCATCGCGGCGAGAAATACCTCACACCCGAACTGCAAGTAGCCATCGGCGCATTGTTCAAGGCGAAAGGATACGACCAACCGACATTCGACAAATACGAAGAGAAGATAGAACTTTCCTGCAATTAAGTTTCATACAGTTTCCAACTACGGAACTTACAGTTTCATCCTATGGAACTCCACGTTCCAAGGTATGAAACTTTTTCCATTCTCTTAGAGGCAATCTTTCCACAAAGTATCAAAAAGAGAAACGACAACAAGCTACTTTTTGGTTTTCAAGAATCAAAGGATAATACTTTGATTGGGGTCAGAGACGTTGCCTTTCCATTCAGCCCCACAGCTAATCGTAAAGAAAAGAAAAGCTATACTAACAAAAAACATTATTGACAATCAATACTCATCAAAAAAAGGGATATGCCATTACTGACATATCCCTTTTATTTTATCTATTACTAAGACTACTCACCCATGTTGGAGTCAGAGTAATCGAGCACGTTCTTGCGATTAGCCTGCATGCGCTCATATTCTTCCTTAGAGCCAACGATAATCTTCTCCCATTGGCGAAGACCAGTACCAGCAGGAATCAAGTGACCGCAAATCACATTTTCCTTCATACCCTCAAGGTAGTCTACCTTACCGCGGATAGCAGCCTCATTCAAGACCTTAGTAGTCTCCTGGAATGAAGCAGCACTCATGAAGCTCTTAGTACCCAGAGCGGCACGAGTAATACCCTGAAGTATCTGAGTAGATGTGGCAGCTACAGCATCACGGACCTGAACCAGCTTCATATCACGACGCTTCAAACCTGAGTTCTCGTCACGGAGTCTGCGAGCTGTGATGATCTGACCTGGCTTAAGATTCTCGCTGTCACCAGCATCGGTAACAACCTTCTTTCCCCAAATACGATCATTCTCCTCGGCAAAGTCGAGCTTATCCACCAATTCCTGCTCCAAGAATGTGGTATCACCCGGATCATCAATGCGAACCTTACGCATCATCTGACGAACGATAATCTCAAAATGCTTGTCGTTAATAGCCACACCCTGCAGACGATAAACGTCCTGTACCTGGTTGACTATGTACTCCTGTACGGCAGTAGGACCCTTGATAGCAAGAATATCGCCTGGAGTAACAACACCATCAGAGAGAGGTGTACCAGCACGGACAGCATCATGCTCCTGAACCAGAATCTGCTTAGACAGAGATACGAGATACTTTCTCTGGTCGCCAGTCTTGGATGTGACAATAATCTCACGGTTACCACGCTTTACCTTACCCATGGTAATCTCACCGTCGATTTCTGAAACAACAGCTGGATTTGATGGGTTACGAGCCTCGAACAACTCTGTTACACGTGGAAGACCACCAGTGATATCACCAGCACCACCTACGGCACGTGGAATCTTCACCAAAGTTTCACCCGTCTTGATAGTCTGACCATCCTCTACGGCTACGTGACCGCCCACTGGGAAGTTGTATGTTCCCAATACCTGTCCATTTGCATCAACAACATCACAAGAAGGAACCATGGTCTTGTTCTTAGAGTCGGTGATGATCTTCTCGGTAAGACCGGTGGTTTCATCAGTCTCAGCACGGTAAGTAACACCCTCCTGAACGTCATTGAACTTCAATGTACCAGCATACTGGCTTACGATAACGGCGTTGAATGGATCCCACTTAGCAATAACAGTACCCTTATCAACAACCTCACCTTCCTTGTGATAGAGTGAAGAACCATAAGGAACGTTCAATGTTGAAAGAACGATATTTGTATTAGGATCGACAAATCGGATTTCTGCCAAGTGGCTTACTACCATCTCGCACTTTACGTCATTGCCTTCCTCGTCTTCTTCTACGAATGGAACTGTGCTCAACTCATCGAACTCGATGCGTGACTTGTTCTTAGCCTCTATCTTGGCATTAGCAGCCGCGTTAGAAGCAATACCACCGGCGTGGAATGTACGAAGAGTAAGCTGTGTACCAGGCTCACCAATAGCCTGAGCTGCAATGACACCTACAGCCTCGCCCAACTGTACCATGCGGGCAGTAGCCAAGTTACGGCCATAACACTTCATGCAGACACCCTTCTTGCTCTCGCAGGTGAGTACCGAGCGAATCTCAACGCTCTCTATAGGAGAATTGTCGATAGCCTTGGCCTTAGCCTCTGTTATCTCCTCACCGGCACGTACAATCAATTCGCCAGTTGTAGGATGAATAACATCGTGTACAGATACACGACCGAGGATACGCTCATACAAGGTAGAAATCACCTCGTCACCGTTTTTCAAGGCTGTACAAACCAAACCACGCAAGGTACCACAGTCCTCCTCAGAAATAATCACATCATGTGACACATCGACAAGACGACGTGTCAGGTAACCAGCATCGGCAGTCTTCATAGCGGTATCGGCAAGACCCTTACGGGCACCGTGTGAAGAAATGAAGTACTCCAACACAGACATACCCTCCTTGAAGTTAGACAGAATTGGGTTCTCAATAATCTGAGCACCTTCAGCACCTGCCTTCTGAGGCTTAGCCATCAAACCACGCATACCAGACAACTGCTTAATCTGGTCCTTAGAACCACGGGCTCCAGAGTCAAGCATCATATACACAGCATTGAATCCCTGGTCTGCCTCGGTCATTTCCTTCATCAGTACATTACCGAGGTTGGTGTTGACATGAGTCCAAGTATCAATAACCTGGTTGTAACGCTCCTTGTCGGTAATGAAACCCATATTATAGTTATTGGTGATTTCCTCAATCTCCTTATGACCCTTAGCCACAATTTCTTCCTTCTCTGGTGGGATGATGATATCACCAAGGTTGAACGAAAGACCGGCAACGTAAGCCATACGATAACCGAGGTTCTTGATACCATCGAGGAACTCGCAGGCCTGTGCCATACCGACAGCCTTGATTACATCAGAAATAAGTCCACGCAATGTCTTCTTTGAAATAACATCATTGAAGAAGCCTACCTCCTCAGGAATAATCTGGTTGACAATAACACGACCTACAGATGTCTCGACCATACGCTTCTGAAGTTTGCCATCTACGAGGTCGTTAACAATAACCTTTACAGGAGCGTGCAAGTCGCAACGTCCCTCATTGCGTGCAATCAAAGCCTCTTCAGGACCATAGAAAGACAAGCCCTCACCCTTGGCTCCTGGACGAATCTTGGTGATGTAATAAAGACCAAGCACCATATCCTGAGAAGGAACGGTAATAGGAGCACCATTGGCTGGGTTCAGGATGTTATGACTCTGAAGCATCAAAATCTGTGCCTCGAGTACTGCCTCATTGCTCAAAGGAAGGTGAACAGCCATCTGGTCACCATCGAAGTCAGCATTGAACGCAGTACATGCCAATGGGTGCAACTGGATAGCCTTACCTTCGATCATCTTAGGCTGGAAAGCCTGGATACCAAGACGGTGAAGTGTAGGAGCACGGTTGAGCATAACAGGATGACCCTTCATCACATTCTCAAGAATATCCCAGATTACTGGCTCACGACGGTCAACAATCTTCTTAGCACTCTTTACAGTCTTCACGATACCACGTTCAATGAGCTTGCGGATAATGAATGGCTTGTAAAGCTCAGCAGCCATCAACTTAGGAAGACCGCACTCACCCATCTTCAACTCAGGACCTACAACGATGACAGAACGGGCAGAATAGTCAACACGCTTACCCAGCAAGTTCTGACGGAAACGACCCTGCTTACCCTTCAATGAGTCAGAAAGTGACTTCAAAGGACGGTTGCTTTCGCTCTTCACTGCAGAACTCTTGCGAGAGTTGTCGAACAAGCTGTCAACAGCCTCCTGCAGCATACGCTTCTCGTTACGGAGGATTACCTCAGGAGCCTTAATTTCCACCAATCGCTTCAAACGATTGTTACGGATGATGACACGACGATAGAGGTCATTAAGATCGGAAGTGGCAAAACGACCACCATCCAGAGGCACCAAAGGACGGAGCTCAGGAGGTGTGACAGGGATAATCTTCATCACCATCCACTCAGGACGGTTGATACCCTTGCTGGCACGGAAGCCCTCAACTACCTGAAGACGCTTCAAAGCCTCTGTCTTACGCTGCTGGCTTGAGTCATTGCTTGCACGGTCACGCAACTCGTATGACAGAGAGTCGAGATCCAAGTTCTGCAGCAACTGATAAATAGCCTCTGCACCCATCTTTGCAATGAACTTGTTAGGATCCTCATCAGGAAGACGGTCGTTATCTGGGCTCAACTGATTGTCAATGATATCGATATACTCATCCTCGGTAAGGAGATCGAGAGTATGAGAACCGTTCAATTCCAAACCATCAGCGTCCTTTCTGCCTGCCAGCACACCTGGCTGTACAACAACATACTTCTCGTAGTAGATGACAGCATCAAGTTTCTTGGTAGGCATACCCAAAAGGTAGCCAATCTTGTTAGGCAATGAACGGAAATACCAGATGTGAGCCACTGGCACAACCAGTTCGATATGACCAGAACGCTCACGACGAACCTTCTTTTCGGTCACCTCTACACCACATCGGTCACAGACGATGCCCTTGTAACGGATACGCTTGTACTTACCGCAAGCACACTCATAGTCCTTGGTAGGACCAAAGATGCGCTCACAGAAAAGTCCGTCACGCTCGGGCTTATATGTACGATAATTAATGGTTTCAGGCTTAGTAACCTCACCATACGAATTTTCCAGGATCTCCTCTGGCGAAGCGAGACCGATGGTAATCTTCGTAAAATTATTCTTTACCTTTGTATCTTTTTTGAAAGCCATGTTTCTATATCTAAATTAGGGGTTCTCAAAATTAATCAAGTTTGATGCTCAGACCAAGACCACGAAGCTCATGGAGTAATACGTTGAGAGACTCAGGAATACCAGGAGTTGGCATTGGGTCGCCCTTAACGATAGCCTCATATGCCTTGCTACGACCTACAACATCATCCGACTTGATAGTCAGAATCTCCTGCAGTACGTGACTTGCACCGAATGCCTCGATGGCCCAAACCTCCATCTCTCCAAAACGCTGACCACCAAACTGTGCTTTACCACCAAGTGGCTGCTGAGTAATCAGAGAGTAAGGACCGATAGAACGAGCGTGCATCTTGTCCTCTACCATGTGACCCAACTTCAAGAAGTAAGTCATACCTACAGTAGCAGGCTGGTCGAACTGTTCACCAGTCTCACCATCATAAAGATATGTAGAGCAGAAACGTGGCAAACCAGCCTTGTCTGTCCATACAGAAAGATCGTCGAGCTTAGCACCATCGAAGATAGGAGTAGCAAACTTAACACCCAACTTCTTTCCGGCAGCACCAAGAATACACTCGAAAATCTGACCCAAGTTCATACGAGAAGGCACACCCAATGGGTTCAATACCATATCAACAGGGCGACCATCTTCCATGAATGGCATATCTTCTGTGCGCACAACCTTAGATACAATACCCTTGTTACCATGACGACCTGCGAGTTTATCACCAACCTGAATCTTACGCTTCTTGGCAATGTAAACCTTAGCCATCTGAAGAATACCAGAAGGAAGCTCATCACCAATAGTAATGGCAAACTTGCGACGCTTCAGTTCTGCATCCAGTTGCTTGTACTTGCGGATATAGTTCATTATCAAGGTCTGAATCAAACCATTGGTATGATCATCTTCAGTCCAATTGTTTGACTGAACACCATCATATTCCAGGTTCTTCAGCGCAGCAGTTGTAAACTTGCTGCCCTTGGTGATAATTTCAGCACCTGTGTAATCCTTAACACCCTGAGAAACCTTACCCTCGGTCAAAGTGAGCAACTTATCAACAAGGATATCCTTCAAGTCATCATTCTTTGCCTCGTATTCCTCGTCAATCTTGGCAAGGATAATCTTATCCTGCTTCTTAGACTCGCGGGTCTTAATAGCACGTGAGAAGAGTTTCTTGTCAATAACAACACCACTAAGTGATGGGTTAGCCTTCAATGAAGAATCCTTCACGTCACCAGCCTTGTCACCAAAGATAGCACGGAGCAACTTCTCTTCTGGAGAAGGATCACTTTCTCCCTTTGGAGAAATCTTACCAATCATGATATCACCTGGCTCAATACGAGCACCAACACGTACGATACCATTATCGTCCAAATCCTTTGTTGCTTCCTCGCTAACATTAGGAATATCGCTGGTAAACTCCTCCATACCACGCTTGGTCTCACGAACATCAAGTGAATACTCGTCTACGTGTACTGAAGTAAGCACATCCTCACGAACCATACGCTCAGAGATAACGACGGCATCCTCATAGTTGTAACCCTTCCAAGGAATGTAAGCTACAAGCAGGTTGCGGCCCAATGCCAGCTCTCCATTCTCAGTAGCATAACCCTCTGTCAGGATATCCCCCTTCTTGACGCGCTGTCCCTTATTACAGATAGGACGGAGGTCGATGGTCATATTCTGGTTGGTACGACGGAACTTTGGAATGCGATACTCCTTCAAAGCTGGCTCGAAGCTTACAAACTCCTCTTCCTCTGTACGATCGTAAAGGATACGGATAGTAGTAGCATCTACATATTCGATAACACCCTCACCCTCAGCAGTAACCATGGTACGAGAATCCTCACATACCTGCTTCTCCAAACCTGTACCTACGATAGGAGCATCGTTGTGAAGCAATGGAACAGCCTGGCGCATCATGTTACATCCCATCAGCGCACGGTGACCATCATCATGCTCCAAGAAAGGAATCAGACCAGCAGATACAGAAGCAATCTGCTGTGGAGATACGTCTACAAAGTCTACCTCAGAAGGCTCTACAACTGGATAATCTGCATCCTGACGACATTTCACGACATCACGGATGAAGGTACCCTCTTCTGTCAAAGGAGCATTTCCCTGACCGATAATCTTATTTTCCTCATCCTCAGCAGTGAGATATACCACATCCTTGTTGTCCATATCCACCTTACTGTCAGTAACCTTACGATAAGGAGTGATAATGAATCCAAGGTCGTTGATCTTTGCATACATACAGAGCGAAGAAATCAAACCGATGTTAGGACCTTCAGGACTCTCAATAGGACAAAGACGACCATAGTGAGTATAGTGAACGTCACGAACCTCAAAACCGGCGCGTTCACGAGACAAACCACCAGGACCCAATGCAGATAGACGACGCTTATTTGTAACCTCTGCCAGAGGGTTAGTCTGATCCATAAACTGAGACAATGGGTTGGTACCGAAGAATGAGTTGATAACACTTGAGATGGTCTTTGCGTTGATCAAATCAGTAGGAGTAAACACCTCATTGTCGCGAACGTTCATACGCTCACGAATAGTACGGCTCATACGAGCCAGACCAATAGAGAACTGGTTGGCCAACTGCTCACCAACAGTACGTACACGACGATTTGACAAATGGTCAATATCATCAACTGTAGCATTGGAGTTAACCAACTGAATCAAATATTTAATAATCTCGATAATGTCGTCCTTTGTCAAAACACGAACGTCCATATCAGTATCAAGACCTAATTTCTTGTTAATACGATAACGGCCTACCTCACCCAAGTCATATCGCTTATCAGAGAAGAAGAGGTTCTGGAACACCTCGCGAGCACTTGCATCATCGGCAGGATCTGCATTACGCAACTGGCGATAGATGTAAGTAACAGCTTCCTTCTCTGAGTTACTTGGGTCCTTTGCCAATGTATTGAAGATGATAGTAAACTTATTGGCTGCCTCCTCATCCTTATGCAACAGCACAGTAGAAGCACCACTGTCACAGATCTCGTCGATATTCTCGGCAGTAAGTACTGTCTCACGCTCCATGATCACCTCATTACGCTCAATAGAAACAACCTCACCAGTATCCTCATCTACGAAATCCTCATTCCAGCTCTTCAATACACGAGCAGCCAACTTACGACCGATGGCAGCCTTCATATTCTTCTTATTCACCTTAACCTCCTCGGCAAGGTCGAAAATCTGAAGGATGTCCTTATCCTGCTCATAACCAATAGCACGAAGCAAGGTTGTGACAGGTAACTTCTTCTTACGGTCGATGTAAGCATACATCACATTGTTGATATCAGTAGCAAACTCTATCCAACTGCCCTTGAATGGGATAATACGTGCAGAATAAAGCACTGTACCATTAGCATGAACGCCCTGACCGAAGAACACACCAGGTGAACGGTGTAACTGCGAAACAACAACACGCTCAGCGCCATTGATTACAAAAGTGCCGTTCTCTGTCATGTAAGGAATAGTACCCAAGAATACATCCTGGATGAAAGTACCGAAGTCCTCATGATCTGGGTCTGTACAGTAAAGCTTCATCTTAGCCTTCAAAGGTACACTATACGTAAGACCTCTCTCCAAGCACTCATCAATAGTATAGCGTGGAGGGTCAATATAGTAATCCAAGAACTCAAGAACGAAGTTATTACGAGTATCGGTGATAGGGAAGTTCTCAGAGAACACCTTATACAAACCGTCATTCTTGCGTTCCTCAGGCGGAGTATCCAACTGTAAGAAGTCCTTAAAAGACTTTAACTGCACATCGAGGAAATCCGGATATGGGTACGGATTATGAACGCTGGCAAAATTTACTCTGTTATCAACAATTTTTGTAGCCATTAGAAGTTATTAAATGGTTTTATTAACAATATAATAAAAGACACAAAAAGGTTAGGACTCGCCTACTTGGAGAATCCTAACCAATATGTAAGAGATGTATTACTCTAATTACTTGAGCTCTACCTTAGCACCAGCCTCTTCGATAGCCTTCTTAAGGTTCTCAGCCTCGTCCTTAGATACACCCTCCTTGATTGTAGAAGGAGCACCGTCTACGAGATCCTTAGCCTCTTTCAAACCGAGACCACAAGCCTCCTTAACTGCCTTAACAACCTGGAGCTTAGCGCCACCAACCTCAGCGAGGACTACGTCGAAAGAAGACTTCTCCTCAGCTGCAGCTGCACCACCAGCAGCAGGACCAGCAGCTACAGCTACAGCTGCAGCAGCAGGCTCAATACCATACTCGTCCTTGAGGACTGTTGCCAACTCATTAACTTCCTTAACAGTAAGATTTACTAACTCTTCTGCAATAGCTTTAATATCTGCCATTTTTATTCTAATTTAAATTTTGTTTATACTATTTAATTTTGATAACATTGTGAATTACTCAGGACGCTCGCCCAATGTCTTAAGCACACCATGGATAGTGTTGCTTCCTGATTGAAGAGCAGATACAACGTTCTTCGCTGGAGACTGAAGCAAAGCAACAATTTCTGCGATAACCTCGTTCTTGCTCTTGAGTGCTGCGAGTTCACCAAGTTTATCGGCACCTACATAGAAGCTTTCCTCTGCATAAGCAGCCTTCAAAGCAGGAATACCTTCCTTGTCATACTCTTTCAGCATCTTAGCTGGTACATTAGCAGTGTTAGTGAACAACACAGCTGTATTACCCTTCAAACTTCCGTACAACTCAGAGAAATCGATGTCAGAAGCCTCGAACGCCTTGTGAAGCAAGTTGTTCTTGACAACAACCATCTTGATTTCACTCTTGAAGCACTTACGACGAAGATTGCTGGTCTTCTCAGCATTCAATCCTGTAACATCTACAAGATAGAAGTGAGGATATTCCTTGATCTTCTGTCCAAGTTCGGTGATAATGGTATCTTTAATTTCTTTCTTCATTTTACAAAACTTTTAGAGTTATTCAACTGATTTAGGATCAATCTTGATACCCTTACTCATAGTGCTTGAAATAAAGATACTCTTGATATATGTACCTTTAGCAGCAGCAGGCTTCAACTTGATAACAGTTGCAATGAACTCCTTAGCATTTCCGTAGATCTGCTCAGATGTCATGCTTAACTTACCGATTGATGTGTGGATAATACCAGCCTTATCAACCTTAAAGTCAATCTTACCTTGCTTAACTTCCTTAACTGCCTTAGCAACGTCCATAGTTACAGTGCCACTCTTAGGGTTAGGCATCAAGCCACGAGGACCAAGCACGCGACCCAAAGGACCAATCTTACCCATGCAAGAAGGCATAGTGATGATGACATCAATATCTGTCCATCCACCCTTGATCTTTTCAACGTATTCGTCGAGACCAACATAATCAGCACCTGCTTCCTTAGCAGCAGCTTCCTGATCAGGAGTACAGAGTGCGAGCACGCGAGTAACCTTACCTGTTCCGTTTGGCAATGAAACAACGCCACGAACCATCTGGTTAGCCTTACGTGGATCAACACCTAAGCGTACATCAATATCAAGAGATGCATCAAACTTGGTAGTGGTAATTTCCTTTACCAACTCTGAAGCCTCCTTCAATGTGTATGCCTTCCCTGCTTCAACCTTATCAGCTACTGATTTTTGATTTTTTGTCAGTTTACTCATTTTTCTAATTGAAGTTTTAAATTATTTACCAGGGAAGTCCCCTTTTACAGTAATACCCATACTTCTTGCAGTACCAGCGATGAGCTTCATTGCTGATTCTACTGTAAAGCAATTCAAGTCCTTCATTTTGTCCTCAGCGATAGTCTTCACCTGATCCCAAGTAAGACTTGCTACCTTCTGACGGTTAGGCTGAGATGAGCCACTTTTAATTTTAGCAGCTTCCTTCAACTGAACTGCAGCAGGAGGAGTCTTGATGATGAAATCGAATGACTTGTCAGTGTAGTATGTGATAACAACTGGCAATACTTTACCTGCTTTATCCTGGGTACGGGCGTTGAATTCCTTGCAGAATCCCATAATGTTAATACCTTTAGAACCCAGTGCAGGTCCTACTGGAGGTGAAGGATTTGCAGCGCCACCTTTAATCTGTAATTTGATTAATCCAGCAACTTCTTTAGCCATTTCTTTGTTAATATTTAAAAATTGAAACTTTATAAAAGGCAATGTACTCGTAACAATACATTATTCCTTTTCTACTTGCATAAAACCAAGCTCTAACGGAGTCTTACGTCCGAAGATCTTAACCATAACTTTCAGTTTGTGCTTCTCGGCATTAACCTCCTCGATAACACCACTGAAACCACTGAATGGACCATCTGTAACCTTAACTGTCTCATCCACTGCATAAGGAGTATCAAGATTCTCCTCAAATTCAGTTTCTTCGGCAGTGCCCAACATACGATTGATGTCAGACTGAGGTACCGGTGTAGGATCATCCAAACCTCCAAGGAAACCCAAAACATTAGGGCAAAAACGCAACGTATGAGCCACATCACCCTTCAGTTTAGCTTCCACAAAGACATAACCTGGGAGAGCCACCTTATCTTTGACAACTCTCTTACCATTACGCACAGTAGCATGCTTCTCAACCGGTATCAATACCTGAGAAACATTAGCTGCGAGTAAATCATTGTGCTTCATCTCAGCCTCGATGTATTCTTTCACCTTAGCTTCTTTACCACTAACGGCTTTGAGCACATACCACTTATTTCCTGTGTCTGCCATTTCCTTAAAAATTAACCTGGATAAACTACTCCCATTAACGCTTTAAAGATAGAATCCATTGCGAACACCACCAATGCAATGACAAGGGAAGCAGATAATACAACCATTGCACTATGGGTAAGTTCGGCACGTGTAGGCCAAGTAGTCTTATGCGCAAGTTCATTATAACATGTCTTGCAATAATTTACTATCTTATTCATATTATCTTCTAATTAGCACGGGTTGGAGGGCTCGAACCCCCGACACCTGGTTTTGGAGACCAGTGCTCTA
>CAVACC010000061.1:0-20022 GCA_963587495.1 Clostridia bacterium
AGTTGGTAGAGCACGACCTTGCCAAGGTCGGGGTCGCGGGTTCGAGTCCCGTTTTCCGCTCTTTTTTTTTATTTTCTATTTTCAGAAAAATACACTTAACTTATGAATTTATATTTACGATATTTTGATAGAGAGGTATTCGTATCAAATGCAGACCAAGCAATAGATTTTTTGAAAAGTATTCCTGAGATTAGTGTTGATGCAGATTTGGAAGCCGATATTCGGGAATATGCAGCAAGTGATGTTTGTTATCCTAAGCGTTATAAGGTACGTCCCCGTGTTTATTTTATCGTTATCAAGACGGCTGCTGCCAATATGCAGGATTTCAAGGACAAGAAAGCAGTACGTCCTGCTTCCGTAGCGCGAGAGATGACCGACAATGTTTTCAACCGTCTTTTGGAGGAGCGTCCAGGATGGTACGAGGGTAGCTTGGACTTTAAGCGTGTGGTATTGATTCCTGCAACAGGCAAGTTTGAATATCGTGACACTCATTTCGTAGCCAATGTCAAGGCGATGTCGGGACAGGATTGCTACGACAGAATTATAGAGCATCTGCGTGAGCGTGTGGATTCTCGCAGTCAATTTCCATCTGTAAAGGGAAAGAACTATCATTTCCGTTATTTAGGAATGTGGAAATAAAACTTTTGAGCTTATGAATAAGGTGATGTTGATTGGCAATGTAGGCAAGGAGCCTGATGTGCGTTATTATGATGCCGACCAGGCGGTGGCTCAGGTTGCTTTTGCTACTACCGAGAAGGGATATACGTTGGCCAATGGCACGCAGGTACCCGACCGTACCGAGTGGCATACCCTTGTGTTTTATCGCAACCTTGCCAAGATAGTAGAGAAGTATGTCCACAAGGGCGACAAACTCTATGTAGAGGGCAAGATACGCTATCGCTTCTTTGACGACAAGCAGGGAAAACGTCGCTTTGTGACAGAAATATATGTCGACAACATGGAGATGCTTACCCCCAAATCGGCTTCTGCCCATACGGATGCACCGGCCCCGAATGTCGAGACCAAGACCGAGGAGACACCCGCTTCGGATTCAGACAGTTTACCTTTTTAATTATTAAAGATACTATACAACATTGGATATATCGACCATAACCGAGGCTTTTAGCGATGTCACAATCCAGTCGCCTACAGTAGGCGTTATGTTGGCTGGATTGTTGGCGGTAGCTTTGGTCTTTCTTTCTGCATTTGCCAGTGGTTCTGAGATTGCTTTTTTCAGTTTGTCGCCTTCAGATGTGGCAGAACTGGAAGATGGCAAGAATCCGAGTGACAGAAAGATTCAGATGTTGCGTGAGGACTCTGAGCGTACTTTAGCAACGATTTTGATTACCAACAACTTTGTCAACGTCATGATTGTCATGTTGCTGAGTAATATATTTGTCAGCATAGTCAAGTTTGGTCCCAAGGCTTATTGGCTTGAGTTCTTGATCATGACGGTGTTTCTCACTTTTCTTCTCTTGCTCTTTGGTGAAATCATGCCAAAGGTTTATTGTCGTCAGGATCCTCTTCGTTTCTGTCGCCGCTGTGTGGATGCCATTCTCTTTGCCCGTAAAATTTTCTGGCCTATTGAAACCATTCTTTTGAAGAGTGGAATGCTTGCCGAGAAGGTGATGAAGAAAGAGAATCATGTGTTGAGTGTGGATGAGCTGGAACAGGCTCTGGAACTCACCGACAAGGACGATATCAAAAACGAGCAGAGCATGCTTCAGGGCATTATCCGTTTTGGCGACGAGACTGCCAAGGAGGTGATGACCAGTCGTCAGAACATTGTCGATCTGGATATTCAGAGCACCTATGCTGAAGTGTTGAAGTGTATTGTAGAGAACAATTACAGTCGTATACCTGTTTATCAGGACAATACGGACAACATCCGCGGTATCCTGTATATCAAGGACTTGTTGCCCCATTTGGGTAAGCCTGCCAGTTTCCGTTGGCAGAGTTTGATACGTCCTCCTTATTTTGTTCCTGAGACCAAGAAAATCGACGATTTGCTTCGCGAGTTCCAGGAGAACAAGGTTCATATAGCCATTGTGGTCGACGAGTTTGGTGGCACCAGTGGTATTGTTACTCTCGAGGATATTATGGAAGAGATTGTAGGAGAGATCAATGACGAGTATGATGAGGAAGAGAAGTTCTACTCCAAGTTGAACTACAATACTTTTGTGTTCGAGGGAAAGACTCTGCTTGCCGATTTCTGTCGCATACTGAATATCGATGACGATGAGTTTGCCGAGGTGGAGGGTGATGCCGATACGCTTGCGGGACTATTGTTGGAGATAAAGGGCGACTTCCCCAGTATGCACGAGAAGCTTGACTACAAGAACTATTCCTTTGAAGTGATGGGTATAGAGGAGCGCCGTATCAGTAAGATCAAGGTGACGGTGCATCCTGTCAGTTCAGGGCATGGTGATGACAAATAAAGAGGAGTGTGAACTAAGATGGCAGTAGTAAACATACGTGAAGTATATCCAGGCGTGAGTTTAGGATTATGGCAGATGGATGAGTCGCCCGAACAGTTGTTCGACCAGTATCCTCATCTCTTGCCTTATCGTTCCTCTTTGGATGACAAATACAAGAATGATGGCAGGAAACTTGAGTTTCTTGCCATTCGTGCATTAATGTATGAGATGCTTCGTGTCAATGGAGCTTCCAAGGGGTTGCTGTCTCATGCAGGTGACTTCACCCACAACGAGCAGGGCAAGCCTTTGTTCAGAGGCTATCATGTCAGCATCTCTCACACAAAAGGCTATGCTGCCCTTATCTTGTCAAAAAAATACGAGGTGGCTGTGGACATTGAGTATATGAGCGATAGGGTAGAGCGCATCGCTTCCAAGTTTCTCAGGAAAGACGAACGGGCAGACTCCTTGGATGCCAAGTTGGTGCATTGGTGTGCCAAGGAAACGGTATTCAAGTTGTTCTCAGAAGAGAATCTTCTCTTCGACGATATGCGCGTGAAACCCTTTGACACGATGGCCGACTGGGCCTGCGATGTAGAGAACCTGAAGAGCGGTAAGACAGCACGGGTTGATTTTGAGCTCGCTATGGATTTTGTGTTGACTTATTCGATGTGGACGAAATGACAGAAACTGGCAGTAAAAACATATAAGTAATGGTAAAACATCATATATATAAGAGAGGTGTGCTGATGTGCGCTTCTCTTTTTTTCGGCTTGGTGGCAACAGCCCAAGTCTCTCAGGCAGAGTCGGAGTCTTCGGTCTGGCATGTCGTGAGGGAGAATGCCCAGAAAGCTTTTCCCAAGACTGTGGCTGCAGGCAACTATAGTGGCATCACGCATCTGCATGATGACATCTATGCGGTGGTGAGCGACAAGTCCGACAGCGCCTTGTTCTTCAAATTTCGCATACAGTTGAATCCTGTGACGGGAGAGTTGGAGCACGTTGAGAACCTGGGCTTCAGCCAAACGGTTCGTGAGAAAGGCTTAGACCATGAGGCGATAGCCCGAGTGTCTGATTCTACTCTTGTGGCTGTCAGCGAGGGCTTGTTTCGCTTTGCCGAATATCCTGTATACGGAATGAATAATGACCGTTGTGCCTTTCGTGTAGGCGAGTCGGTGGATGTCAGGAATCTGAAGCCGACAGACTATATTTGGGCCTCGACTCATTCTCCTTCCGATTATTATCCCAACTATGGCTATGAGTCACTTGCCTATGATTCTGTGCGCCATCTTTTGTGGAGCATTTCTGAAAGTACCTTACGTAAGGACGGCGAGGCCGCTTCATGGCAGAATGGAGAAGCCAACAGGTTGCGACTGTTTGCTTTCGACTGGAGCGAACGTTCCGATACTTCTTCCCTGCTTAGTTCCGTCAAGCATCCTATAGCAGTTTCATATGCTTACCGGATGGATGCGCCTGAAGTTCGCAAGCGCCCCCAGACCTATGCCCTGGGAGTGAGCGAGTTGTGTGTGCTTCCTGATGGTCAGCTTCTCGTGCTGGAGCGTGAGGTGTATGTGCCCAAGTCCAAGATAGGTGCTTTCTGCCAATGCAAGCTTTATCTTGTCAATCCTGCCGAGGAACTGATCTTTTCCATGGCGGCTTCGTTTGTGGGTGATGACGTACCTTATGTCAGGAAGACTTTGCTTACTCAGTGGACAACCCGTCTTACCCTTCTCGGACGTTCCTTTGCCAATTATGAAGGGATGTGTCTTGGTCCGCAGCTGGCAGATGGCTCTCAGGTTCTTATTCTCCTTTCCGATTCTCAAGACCAGTATGCTGGTGTCTTGAAGGACTGGTTTAAGACGATAGTATTGGCCAAATAGAACTTTCTGGCTCAAACCCCAGATGAATCCGCATTGTAACAAAAAAGAGAGGTGTGCCGATAACGGTTACACCTCTCTTCGCTTTAACTCTCTAATTTGTTTAAACGTTTCGCATATTTCTATTTTAGTTTTGATATATCTGCTTTTCTGCTTATCTATTGCAGATCTGTTTTTCTGCTTGTTTATTTATATCTGTTTATCTGCGTCCACCGAAAGATCCGCCTCCATGATTGAATGAGCCTCCTCCACGGTTACCGCCGAAAGATCCGCCTCTGCTTGAGTTGCCGAAAGAGCGGTTAGAACCACCGGAACTGTTGCCGAAAGAGCGGCTTGGACTGCTTGAGCTGCTTCCGAAAGAGCGGTTAGGCGTGCTCTGTGAACTTCCAAAAGAGCGGTTGTATTCTCTTGAACCGCTTCCGAATGAGCGGTTGTTGTCTCTTGAGCTGTTGCCGAATGAGCGGTTGTTGTCTCTTGAGCTGTTGCCGAAAGTACGGTTGTTGTTTCTTGAAGCATTACCGAATGAGCGGTTGTTTCCCGTCTGGCGATCGCGGGTCACGGTGGTGCGTGTGCTGCTTTGGCGTGTCATGTTGCCAAAGCTCTGTCCTCGTCCGTAGTCGCCACGGTTGAAACCGTCTCTCATTCCCATTCTTGGTCCGCCATCAGGATGTGGTCTGCCATAACTACGTCCGCTGTACCAGCTTCTACCACCATTCATGTGCCAGCTGTGTCCACCTCTGTATACGGTGTAGAAGTGAGGGCGTCCGAAGAAGAAGTAGTCTCGGCGAGGGTATCTTGCGTAGATACCGAAATGCCAGTAGCCTCCGTTCCAGTAGAGTGGGCGATAGAAGTAAGTGGCATTCAGGAAGGCTCTGTATTGCCAGTCGAGCAGAATGTAGCTCAAGTCGGCGTTGCGCTGTCTCCAGTATGCTCCATACAGGTCGTCGTAGGTGTTAACCCCCATGAGGTAATCCAGGTTCACTTCGTATGCAGCCTCATATTGGTCGTCGGTAAGATTCAACTCGTATGCCATCTTATCGGTCAGGAAGAGAGCCTGCTGGCGAGCCTGCTCGTAACTCATGGCCGATGCGGTAGAAACTGTCATTGTGAACAGTGTCACCATAGCTAATATAAACTTCTTCATAATCGTATCGTTTTAAAGAGTTGTTGTTTCTTGTTCTTTTTGTTTTACGTTGCAAAGATAGACCAAAATGCTGGTCTGTGAAAAGGATTTTCCCTAAATGGGCAGGGGAAATTCCCTAAACCACCGTCTTATGGCATAAAAATGGGGCGGAAATCAATGAAAACTTGCCTTTTGCTTGGCTGAAAGTAAACTTTTTCCTATTTTTGCAAAACATTTTAATCTTTACCCGATATTAGATATCTCAAGAGGATGAATAAAATACACCTTATTATATTAGCGGCAGCTGCGATGCTGCCTCTTTCGGTTCGCGCCCAGTATGCCTGGCAGGATGGTGCGGAGGCAGGAAAGCTCGATCTTGGCAAAGACGTTCGTTATCAAGTCGAGATGCAGGGTTCTTTCTCGCATGGCAAGACTCCGTTGTGGCTCAATGCCAACAAGTATGGTCTCTCTTCGCTTTCGTCGACCAATGGTTATCTGCGAGGCAGTCTTGTTCGCCCCTTGTCTCTCGACTCTGCACGCCGATGGGGAATAGGCTATGGTGCCGATGTGGCTGTTCCGCTTCATTACACCAGTCATGTGGTGGTGCAGCAAGCCTTTGTTGAGGCTCGCTGGCTGCACGGAGTACTGAGTGTGGGAGCCAAGGAATATCCTATGGAACTGAAGAACCAGACCTTGAGCAGCGGCAGTCAGACGTTGGGTATCAACGCCCGTCCTGTGCCACAGATCCGGTTGGCGTTGCCCGAATATTGGACTATTCCTGCCTTCGGTCGCTGGTTGCAGCTGAAGGGACATGTGGCCTTTGGTATGATGACCGACGACAACTGGCAGAAAGACTTCACCCAGTGTCGCACCAAGTATGCCGAGCATGTACTCTATCACAGCAAGGCTGGTTTCCTGCGTATCGGCAACGAGGATCGCTTCTGTCCCTGGAGCCTTGAGCTGGGGTTAGAGATGGCTGCCGAGTTTGGTGGCAATGTCTATAAGCGCGGAGCCAATGGCGAGATGGTGCAGATACCTACGGGCAAGGGCTTTAAGGATTTTCTTCATGCCTTCATACCCAGTGGTGCTGATGCCACCGATGGAGCCTATGCCAATGTGGAGGGAAACCATCTGGGCAGCTGGATGATGCGCTTCAACTACAAGGCCGACACCTGGCATATCGGTGTATATGCCGATCATTTCTTTGAGGACCACAGTCAGATGTTTTTCCTCGACTACGACGGTTATGGCGAGGGTGAGGAATGGCAGGACCGCAAGAAGAACAGATACTACCGTTACAAGTTGAAGGACATCATGCTGGGTGCCGAACTGAATCTTCCTTACGGCAGATGGCTTCGCAATGTGGTGTTCGAGTATCTCTATACCAAGTATCAGAGCGGACCTTTCAATCACGACCATACGATGAACATACCCGACCACCTGGCAGGTATGGACGACTATTACAATCACGGCAACTATCCCGGCTGGCAGCATTGGGGACAGGTGATGGGCAATCCGCTCTACCGTTCGCCTATCTATAATGAGAATGGCGACCTCTATGTGCACGACAACCGCTTCGTTGCCTTCCATCTTGGTTTCGACGGTCAGCCTACTTCCCGTCTGGGTTATCGCGTGCTGGCCACTTACCAGAAAGGCTGGGGAACCTATGAGGATCCATTCACCAAGCCTCATCACAATGTGAGCTTCCTTGCCGAGGTCAACTATCGCTTTGCTCATGGCTGGCATGCCAAGGGCGGTTATGCCATGGACTTCGGCAGCGATCAGATGTTGGGTCATAATGCAGGCTTCCAGCTCACTGTGGGCAAGTCGGGCATACTGGATTTTGGTAAAAAGAAGAAGTAACGAAAGGACAGAAATAACAGCATGACAAATATCAATCAAAAACAAAATATGAAGTCGAATACGAAACGACAGCATCCTGTTGCTGCTCTTGGACTGGCTGCAGCGGCAGGACTGCTGATGGCGTTGGGCTCACTCTCCTCGTGTACTCTTGAGTCGAGTGGCAATGGCGATCTTGATGGCTATTGGCATCTTGAGAGCATCGATACCTTGGCAACAGGCAAGACGGGCGATTATTCCAACCGTCGTTTCTTCTGGGGCATAGAGCACCGGCTCATCAGTGTGTCCGATATCGACCGCGAAGGAAGACTGGGTTATTATTTCCGCTTCGAGCAGACTGGCGACAGCCTTTTCTTGGGTAAGGCCTATAAGAACAACTGGCATCAGGACAATGGTGAGGATGGTGGTGATATTCCCGTCGACGATGTAGAGCCTTTGCGCTATTATGGTGTCAACGAGTTGGAGGAGCATTTTGCCAAAGAGGCTCTTAGTGGAAGCAGAATGATACTTCGCTCCAAGACCCTTCGTCTGAAATTCAAGAAGTTCTAATCATTGAATTTCGCTGGTTCACAAAGTAAAAGTTCTTTTTAGCCTTTGAAAGTTCTGTACAGAGCCTTTGAAAGTTCTGTTCAGAGCCTTTGAATGTCCGTTCAGAGCCTTTGAATGTCCGTTCAAAGCCTTTGAACGGAGATTTGATGCCTTTTGAATAGAAATTTACAACAAGAGGAAAAACTATTTATAACTTATAGAAACAATTCAACCGTACAGGTCGAAACTTTTTGTAGTATTCAAGTAATAACTCATTACTATTTTGGGGAACTGAGTAGTCTTTTATCCCGAAAAAACAGAGTATACGCAAACAAAGAAAACGTTTGCGTTTCTTTTTTTTTGAAAAAAACATATTTTTGTTTGCCAATTATAAATAATGTATTATCTTTGCATTTAAAATAACTTTGCAAACTCGACTTAGCAAAACTGCAAGTCAAATAGGTCTGACAAAAGATACAAGAACAAGAATTACTGCATGAGCAATAAGATAAAACATTCCGGTGTAGTCGATGGCGTCGATGGCACAACAGTACGTGTGCGCATCCTCCAGTCATCGGCTTGTAGCGCTTGCAAGGTAGCCTCCCACTGCAATGCCTCCGAAACCAAGGAGAAGTTGGTGGAAGTTACCACATCAGATGCCTCTCAATACCATGTTGGCGACTCGGTCAGGGTTTTGGCTGATACCAGTGTTGGCTTCCGTGCCAGTTGGTATGGTTATCTTCTGCCTTTGGTCCTGATGGTAGTAGCCTTGGTGACAGTGTTGAAGGTTTCGGGTTCAGAAGGTATGGCAGCCCTTTCTTCCTTGGGCATACTTATACCTTATTATATATGTCTGTATCTGCTTCGTGGCAAGCTGAAACGCAGACTCAGCTTCTCCATCGAGAAGTAAGAACACTATAGGTCAATGGAAATTAATAATATTAATAACTAAAACAAATACAAAGATTATGAACTTTATTATGATTGCAGTCTTGGTGCTCGGTGCCATTGCGCTTATTGCCGCATTGGTTCTCTTCGTAGTTTCCAAGAAGTTTGCCGTCGAAGAAGACCCTCGATTAGGTCAGGTGGGCGAGATTCTGCCTGGTGCCAATTGTGGTGGTTGTGGCTTTGCCGGATGTTCCGGTATGGCAGCAGCTTTGGTCAAGGGAGCTGATGCCGGCAGCATCGAAGGACTGATGTGTCCTGTAGGTGGTGCCGACGTGATGGGCAAGGTGGCCGATCTCTTGGGTATCGCTGTGGCCAACACCGATCCTAAGGTGGCAGTAGTGCGTTGTAATGGCTCTTGCGAGCATCGTCCTCGCATCGCCGAGTATGATGGTTTGCATACCTGTGCAGCTATGAACTCTTGTGGAGCAGGCGAGACAGGTTGCGGCTTTGGCTGTCTGGGCTGTGGCGACTGTGTGGCTGCCTGCCAGTTCGGTGCCATCTTTATCAATCCCGAGACAGGTCTTCCTGAGGTGGATGAGGAGAAGTGTACTGGCTGTGGTGCCTGTGCTAAGGCTTGTCCACGCCACATCATTGAGCTTCGCAAGAAGGGTCCTAAGGGTCGTCGTGTGTATGTTCAGTGTGTCAACCACGACAAGGGCGCAGTAGCCAAGAAGGCTTGTAGCGCTGCTTGCATCGGATGCGGTAAGTGTCAGAAAGTCTGCAAGTTTGATGCCATCACCATTGAGAACAATGTGGCTTATGTCGACTTCAACAAGTGTCGCATGTGTACCAAGTGTGTTGATGAGTGCCCAACGGGTGCTCTCGTGAAAGTTAATTTCCCTGTAAAGAAGGAGGAACAAGCATGAAATTGAGAACATTTAGAATAGGTGGAGTTCACCCAGAAGAGAATAAGATTACAGCCGAGATGGCTACTCAGGTGGCAGCCCTTCCTAAGCAGGCCATTTTCCCCCTCGGTCAGCACATCGGTGCTCCTGCAAAGCCTGTTGTTGCCAAGGGCGACAAGGTGAAGGTAGGTACTCTGCTTGCTGAGGCTGGTGGTTTTGTCAGTGCTCCTATCTACAGTTCTGTTTCGGGAACTGTGTTCAAGGTAGACCAGTCTATCGACGCTACCGGTTACCGCAAGCCTTGTATTATCATCAATGTAGAAGGCGACGAGTGGGAGGAGAGTATCGACCGTTCTGAAAAGTTAGAGACGATAGCATCTCATCCCGAGCTCACTCCCGAAGAGATCGTCAACCGCATCAAGGTGGCTGGTGTCACAGGTATGGGTGGTGCAGGTTTCCCAACCTTCATCAAGCTGTGTCCTCCTCCTGGTGCCAAGGCCGAGTGTGTCATCATCAATGGTGTGGAGTGCGAACCATATATCACAGCCGACTACCGTCTTATGATGGAGCATGCCGATGAGATTCTTGTAGGTTTGAACCTCTTGATGAAGGCTGCCAAGGTAGAGAAGGGCTATATCGGTATCGAGGACAACAAGCCAGCAGCCATCAAGCTCTTCGAGGAAAAGACAGCCGGCGATTCACGTATCAAGATTGTGCCTTTGGCAAAGAAATATCCTCAGGGAGGTGAGAAGCAGTTGGTTGATGCCGTTATCCGCCGTCAGGTTCCTGCTCCTCCAGCTATCCCTGTCAACGTTGGAGCAATCGTTCAGAACGTAGGTACTGCCTTTGCTGTATATCAGGCAGTTATGAAGAACAAGCCTTTGTTCGAGCGTTACACCACAGTTACTGGTAAGCAGGTGAAGAATCCTGGCAACTTCCTCGTTCGTATGGGTACACCATTCTCTCAGATGATAGAGGCTTGTGGCGGTCTGCCCGAGGGCGACAACAAGGTTTTGGCAGGTGGTCCTATGATGGGTAAGGCTGTGATCAGCCTTGATGTTCCTGTAACCAAGGGCACCAACTCCATCACCGTCCTGACTGATGCCGACGCTCACCGCAAGAAGGCTGAGCCATGTATCCGTTGCGCCAAGTGTGTGGAGGCTTGTCCTATGGGCTTAGAGCCTTACTTGCTTGCCACACTGAGTGTGATGAAGGAATATGAGCGCTTGGAGGCAGAAGAGGTAACCTCTTGTATCGCCTGCGGTTCATGCCAGTTTACCTGTCCTTCTCATCGTCCTATCCTCGACAATATCATCGGTGGTAAGGCAGCAGTGATGGGTATTATTCGTGCTCGCAACACAAAGAAGTAATATATCGTAAACTTCCCAACAGAAATAAAAATGAGTAAATTAATCGTTTCATTATCGCCACATGCCCATGGCAACGAGTCGGTGGAGAAGAACATGTACGGAGTCATCGTAGCTCTCGTGCCTGCCATTTTGGCCTCCATCTATTTCTTCGGCCTGGGTTCGGCAGTAGTACTGCTTGCCTCTGTGGCTGCCTGCGTCTTCTTTGAGTGGGCTATCACAAAATATATTCTCAAGACCGAGACCAGTCTGCTCGATGGTTCTGCCATCATTACCGGTCTCTTGCTCGGCATGAACTTGCCCAGCAACCTTCCACTTTGGATCATCATCATCGGTGCCTTGTTTGCTATCGGTGTGGGTAAGATGAGTTTTGGTGGCTTGGGCAACAATCCTTTCAATCCCGCTTTGGTGGGTCGTTGCTTCCTGCTCGTCAGCTTCCCTGCACAGATGACCTCATGGCCTGTGGCTGGACAGCTGTTCAGCTATACCGATGCCACAACAGCTGCCACTCCTCTGGCTATCATGAAGACAGCCATCAAGACTGGCGACAGTTCTGTGCTTGAGCAGTTGCCCGACTCTCTGAGCCTTCTCTTTGGTGCTACAGGCGAGGGCTTCGGTGCCGGTACAACAGGTGAGGTTTGTGCCATCGCCCTCTTGCTCGGTTTGGCATACATGCTCTGGAAGAAGGTCATCACCTGGCACATTCCTGTAAGCATCATCGCTACCGTGTTTGTATTCAGCGGTTTGATGCACCTGGCCAACCCTGTATATGCCAATCCATTTGCAGTTATCCTCAGCGGTGGTTTGATGTTGGGTGCCATCTTCATGGCCACCGATTATGTCACATCACCAATGACCCACAAGGGAATGCTCATCTATGGTGTATGCATCGGTCTGCTGACAGTCATCATCCGCAACTGGGGTAGCTATCCAGAAGGTATGTCGTTCGCCATTCTCATCATGAATGCGTTCACACCTCTTATTAACACATACGTTAAACCCAAGCGCTTCGGTGAGAAGCCTGCAAAGAAATAAGGAGGATAGAGACATGCAGAAATTAGAATCATCATTGAAGAACATGGTTCTCGTATTGGTGGGTGTGGCACTCGTTGTAGGTGCAGTGCTCGCTTATGTGAACCATATCACATCAGGTCCTATCGCCCAGAAGGCAGAGCAGTCATTGGCAGCCGGTATCAAGAGCGTGATGGGAACCGACGACTTGCAGGTGGCTGCCCCAGAAGAGGTACCGCAGACTATTGACGGCAAGTCTGTTACCTTTATTGTTCATGCTTGTTCCGACAAGAGCGGCAACTCTCTCGGTGCGGCTGTTGAGAGCACTACAGGCGGCTTCGGTGGCGACCTGAAGGTACTGGTAGGTTTCGACAAAGAGGGCAAGATCTTGGGTTACACCATTCTTCAGCACTCAGAGACTCCAGGTCTTGGTGCCAAGGCCAGCACTTGGTTCCAGAAAGACGGCAAGGGCAGCATCATTGGCAAAACACCAAAGGATGGCAACCTGCACGTGAGCAAGGACGACAAGAGCGGCAATGCCGTAGATGCCATTACAGCATCTACCATTACCAGCCGCGCTTTCCTCAAGGCTATTAACCAGGCATACTCTGCCTATACCCAGAAGGGTGCAGACGGTAAGAGCGGTGCCACAAAAGTAAAGAAAGGATAAGCCACTATGAGTAATATTAAGATTTTAATGAATGGTATTATCAAGGAGAACCCTACCTTTGTGTTGCTCCTTGGTATGTGTCCTACTTTGGCAACCACCACCAGCGCCATCAATGGTCTCTCTATGGGATTGGCTACTATGGCGGTGCTTATTTGTACCAACTTTGTGATTTCCTGTATCAAGAAGATCACTCCCGATATGGTTCGCATCCCTGTATTCATCGTTGTGATAGCAGCCTTTGTAACCATTCTGCAGATGTTTATGAGCGCCTATGCACCCGACAGCATCAACCAGGCATTGGGTATCTACATTCCGCTGATTGTGGTTAACTGTATCATCCTGGGTCGTGCGGAGAGTTTTGCTGCCAAGAACTCGCCAGTGGCAAGTTTGTTCGACGGTATCGGTGTAGGTTTAGGTTTCACCATCGGTCTCACCATCCTGGGTTGTGCCCGCGAGATACTCGGTTCAGGCAGCCTCTTCGGAGTCACCCTTTTGCCAGAGACCACCAACATCTTGGTGTTCATCTTGCCTCCAGGAGCCTTCCTCACCTTGGGTTACATCATTGCAATATTTAATAAGGTAAAGAAATAAGGAGGAGTAATATATGGAATATTTATTGATATTTATCTCTGCGATATTCGTCAACAATATCGTTTTGTCGCAGTTCCTCGGTATCTGCCCATTCCTGGGTGTATCGAAGAAGATTGATACCGCCATCGGTATGGGTGGTGCCATTGCCTTCGTCCTGACTTTGGCAACCATTATTACCTGGTGTGTTCAGAAGTACGTGCTCGATGCTTTCGGTTTGCAGTATCTTCAGACCCTTTCGTTCATCCTTGTCATTGCCGCTTTGGTACAGATGGTGGAGATTATCCTCAAGAAGGTTTCTCCCGCTCTCTATCAGGCATTGGGTATCTTCCTGCCTCTTATCACAACCAACTGTGCCGTGCTGGGTGTAGCCATCTTGGTTATCCAGAAGGACTACAATCTGCTTCAGAGTGTGGTTTACGCCTTCTCTACAGCTCTTGGTTTTGCCTTGGCGCTCATTGTCTTTGCCGGCATCCGCGAGCAGCAGGCTTTGGTTCGCATTCCTAAGGGCATGCAGGGTATCGCCATTGTCATGGTAACAGCAGCTCTCCTGAGTCTTGCCTTCATGGGTTTCTCGGGTGTAGACGGTGGATTGAGAGCCTTGTTCGGTCTCGAGTAAAGCAACGGTAAGTTCCGAACTCAGCGAAAGTTGAGTTGATATATTAAGTCCCACAGTGTAGTCGTAAGGCTTCACTGTGGGGCTTTTTTTGAGTATGCATTTTCCTGTATCATTGGTCTAACCTATATCTTCTGCTGCCATCATAGCTACATTTTGCTTATTTGGAAGTTTGCAACCAACGACTCATTTGCTTGCATGATATGAGTTATTTTAAAAGTTTATAGAAATATTTTTCTCGCAGACATGTTTTGTCGCTGAGATTTTTTATTTTTGCAGCATTAATTGAAATATCAAACAATAAAGATAAAAAATATGGATATAAAAGAATTATTAAATCAGTTTACACTCTTTGACCCGGCAAAAGGTCAAAGAGCTGATCTTCCAGCTGTGGAAGGCAATTATATTGTGGTGCTAAAGGCTGGTTGTAATATTCCAGACGTTTTGGGCAATTTCAAATATACAGAAGTCTCTTTGCACGGAGTGGATTATCGTGTGTTGTATACAGGTATAGCTTCTGATTTGAAAAGACGAATATGGACAAATCATCTGCATGGTAATGGTGGTACTTCTACGTTCAGAAAAACATTGGGTAGTCTGTTTGGATATCAGAAGATTCCTCGTGATAAAAATTACCTAATCAATAAAAAAACGAAGTTTGGTGCGGAAGATGAAAATAGCCTGACCGCATGGATGGAGCATAATTTGCTTTTTGCTTATCTTGCCAATGATAAGAGACGTGAATTGGAATCTTATTTAATCGACAGGCTTTCACCACCTCTTAATGTGGAGGGCAGTAAGGCATCAACTTTACAGAGAGTGCATGAACTGAGATGTGATAAGTAAAAAGTAAACATTTCCTGTTATGGCAAGACAAATAGATGGCATTCGTCGAATGTTGCTTATCATCAATAAGATTTATGCAACTAATGGTCAGTATGGGAACAGCTGTGTTTCCGTACATGAACTGTTGAGTTATATTAATGACCATATGGATGCTCCTATCTCAGAAAGAACTCTGCAAAGGGACATCAATGACATAGAAATGCTGTTTCATATAGAAATTTCCTTTGATAGGGCAACGAATAGTTATCGCATTAATGAGAAGTTTTCGAGCAGGGAGGACAGGCTTTCTGAAATGCTCCTTAACTTCGAATTGCTCAATGCCGTGGATGAGAGTCCTAACATGAGATCGTATATTTTGCCAGAGCATCATCGGGCTGTCTTCAGCAAGTATATGCCTCAACTGATATATGCGGTGAGGAATCAGCATACCATCTCTTTCCAATATGTCCTTTATCGACATGGAGGTGAGGTGATAACGAAAGAGAATATCTTGCCTCATTATATCAAGGAATCTAACCAACTTTGGTATGTTTTGGCTTATGATGCAGATGGATATCAGCTAAAGGCATATGGCATTGATAGAATCCGCAATCTGGTGGTGCATGATACCCTGTTTGAACGAAATGTGGATATTGATGTGAATGGGATGTATCGTGATTGTTATGGTATTTGGAATGATGAGAGTTTGCCCGTAGAGGAGGTTATCTTGCAATATGATAATAGGGATGGCTATTTCTTGAAGGCAATGCCGCTGCATCATACTCAGAGGGTTTTAGTGGATGATGGTAATGTGTTCAAGATTTCTGTGCATGTCAAGATTACCAACGACTTTGTGATGGCATTGTTGTCTCGAAGCCGTTCTTTGGAAGTGATTGCGCCGATGCATCTCAGAAAACGAATGATGGATGTTTATAGGGAGGCTTTGGTAAGAAATTCTGTACCAAATGATTTGTTAAATAATAATGTAGAATCAAATAAATAGTATTGTTGCTTATGGATTATTTTGATGTTCAGATAGAGACTGAGTTGGGAGAGATGGTGAACTATTATGTAGCTGCAACGGATGAGGCTCAAGCCGAGGATTTTGCTACTGCTGCATTCGAGAATGGGGAAATAGAATGTATGGGGATACAAATCGTAAGCATTTATGCTTATAGGGCATGAGCCTTGGCACTCATTGTCTTTGCCGGCATCCGCGAGCAGCAGGCTTTGGTTCGCCTTTCCTAAGGGCATGCAGGGTATTGCCATTGTCATGGTAACAGCAGCTCTCCTGAGTCTTGCCTTCATGGGCTTCTCGGGTGTTGACGGTGGCTTGAGAGCCTTGTTCGGTCTCGAGTAAAGCAACGGTAAGTTCCGAACTCAGCGAAAGTTGGGTTAATATATTAAGTCCCACAGTGTAGTCGTAAGGCTTCACTGTGGGACTTTTTCTGGTTTATGCATTTATAACCTTCAACCAGATGCAGCCGGTGGAGAGACGGCAGAAGCATGAGGTCTTGCCGATGTGGAAAGCAGTTGGGGAATGAGCAGGATGGGGTTATATCCGATGAAAATAAACATGGAATTTTTGTCTTTCCATGCTTTTAAACATCTAAAATCAAATCAATTTACATTTTATGGAATAAAAAAGCTAAAGTATCAAAGATAATGATTATCTTTGCAGTTGTATTCTCCCGTAAAAAGTTTGAAGGACAGAGCGGGTGATTTGTTTTTTAAAAGAACGGATATAGTTAGTTGTTAATATATGGAGGATAGAATATGAATAAATTAACAAGAGAAGAGGCGCTTAGACGTTGGAAATCAGCCAAGGCAACAAAGAAAGCCATGGTTGACAAGATGCAGAAGATGCTTTATGAAGACTACAAATTGCGTACGGGCGAAGAACCTGTAAACTTTAATGTCTTGTAATGGAAGGATTGGAATTAGATAGAATAAATGCCAATTCTCCTTATATTGTTGAATTGGATTTTTCAACAGGATTATTCAAGTTTGTAAGCGACTTTGGAGTAAGTTTTAGTGTCGCTTTTGAAAAAGACGAATTGCTGCAAAGTGGAGAGTCATATCAGTTTGCGTTGACTAATTACGAAGGAACCAAATCACCACGAGATTCAAAAGTTAGAGAGACGGTAATGTGCATTGTAGATGAATTCTTTCATAAGAATCAAGCTGCGTTACTGTATATATGTGAAACAGGCGATGGATTGCAAAAAATGAGAAGTCGTCTATTCAGTTATTGGTTTTCTGTTTATGCTGAGAATGATGATTTTCTTTTTCTCCCTCAAGTTGTTTTCGATGAAGAAGATAATGAGAATTATGCAGCATTGATTATCCGAAGAGACAATCCTTTATTTAATGATTTGGTATCTGAGTTTACAAATACTATAACTTTATTGAATGGTAAGCCTGATTAATTCGTTTTGAGCATATTTTCGAATATATTCCCGAAAAATAATTAGATTATGCCAAATGAACAATTGGCATAAAAAAACGAATCCTGTGCTTATTAATTTGGAAAACAATATTCCTGGGAAACTCCACATTCTACAGCGACCTAAGTAATGGTATAGGACATAAGACTAATCAAATCGGTGGAGAGAGATGGCAGAAGCATGAGGTCTTGCCGATGCGGAAAGTGGATATTTAAAGAAAATTCGTCCCCGATAGTTCTGTAAGTAGAACTGTCGGGGCGAAATTGTTAGGAAAAGATATAGAACCTTTTATTTGTTTCCTTTAGCTCGGTTATGTGTCTTGCAAAGCATTTGGCAGTTGCTTTCATCCGTAGAACCACCTTTGCTCCACGCCAGTACGTGGTCGGCATCCATTTCTTTCAATGTCCAGATCTTGTCCTTGTTGGGACCTTCTCCACAGGCACAGAGGGGGCAGTTGCTGATGTGTTTCTTCTTTGCCTCGTCTGTTTGTTTGCGATAAACACGCCCTTTGATGTTGTCATCGAAAACTCTTACGTTCAGAATCTTTGTGTCCTTGCATCCCCCAAGGACATACTCAAACACGTTCTTGTTGTCTTTGACACATGGGTCGTCATACAGTTCTTTCACCTTTTTAGAAACCTCAATATGGTCGTATGGGGTGGTGTGGTATCTTTCGTATAGCTCTCCCCAGTTCAGTCCTTTCATCTTTGGATAGATGTCATCAAAGGTTTGTTCTATCCATGATATTACATCATTGAAATATGATTTAAGTTCTTTAATGTTGCTATCGCGACGATGCTCCTGCATATAATCCTTGATGTTACCATGACTTACCCATTTCAAGGCTTCTTGCAGAAACTCCTGTCTGTTAGCTGACCCCGAGATGAAGCATCCCCATTTCTGAATACGGGCATCCTCCTTGTTGCTGAACTCCTTTCTTGCAGCACTGACGAACGGACCGGAATAGATGGCGTTAAGTTTCTCTTGGTCATTCAGTTTGATACCACCGATGTTGATGATTTCAAACCACTCTTTGATTTCTGTCTCCGTGCCTTCACAAATGTAGGCAAGCAACTTCGTATTCTCTATGAGTTCTTTTTCTTCCTTATTCAAGGCATAGATTTTATATGGATCACCATTTTTCATGATAGAGAACTTACCTAACAAATATCTGCCAAGGCTTGTGATACGTTGCTGTCCGTCAAGAACTTCCAAACGTCCATCGGGAAGTTTATTGAAATAGAGCAATCCTAAAGGATACTGCTTCATAACAGAATTCATGACAGCAACTTCTTTCTCGCTATTGTTCTCGCAATAAAGGTAGTTACGCTGGTACTCTGGCTGAATGGTTAGTTTGCCTGCCAAACCATACAGTCCTTTACCATCTGTCTCGCTATACGCAAACCCTTCGCACAGTTCTTTTACAGTATATATTTTCAACTCCGTTTCCATATTATTAGTGCTTTTTGCGGATTAATATTCGGGCATAAGCTTGTGTATAATATTTACCATCAACAATATAATAGACTTCACCATCAAGTGGACCATCCAATTCTATTACTGGTCCATCATTTAGTTTGGTAACAATTGTCTTTTTGCCAGTTTTACTAACCTGTATTTGCTTTGGATATACCTTATTAGCCATTCCAAACCAAGTTTTAGTTATACCAACAATCTCAAATTGCTCTGGACAATATTTATCCATATAAGTAAGAGACATTCCCATCATACCGTTATAATCAGAAGGTATTGCATCATAGTAATTTACCTCAATCGCATCGAAATTATCATAATGCTGATAGCCTTTACCTTTAATTTCGCTATGCTTGCTATATTTAATATTGTCAGCCATAGACATTAAAGGCTTTTGAGTATGACGACGTCCATGTTCCAAATTGGTAAACCAGCAGATTGCAGGTACACGATTAACCTTCATTCCATTCTTCTCTCTTTCAAATTTATATGAAGAAGCATATTCGAAATCATCAGGAACACGGAAGTACATACCTGTATTGAAGTTGGTTGCTCCTATCCACATCTTATTATCCTTTAAACTCGGGAATACTTCTTTATATGAGATAGCATTGATATTGCCTATAATAACAAATTGCTTATCTGCTTCCATAATCCACGCAAGAAACTCTCTAAAAAGTGAGAATGGTGGATTCGTTACGATAATATCCGCTTCGTCTCTTAGCTTTTTAACCTCTTCACTCCTGAAATCACCATCTCCTTCAAGGTAATCCCATTGCAAATCGTCAAGATTGATTTTACCATCACCAGTAGTGTCTTTTTCTAAAACGAAAATTTTACCATGGGTGTTGGTCTTAGACTTGTCAAACTTTGGAGATGTTGTTTCCAAGAAAGATGTTTGAATTCCAGCTTTGATAATTTTGCTATTGATAGCATAGCTCGTTGAAATGAGCTTTTTCAAGCCTAATGATTCAAAGTTCTGAGCAAAATATTTAGTGAAATTACTCCACTCAGGGTCATCGCAAGGCAGAAGAACCTTCTTGCCACGAAACACGTCAGGATTGTAATCGAGATAGGCTTCCATTTCGGTTTCTATATCATAGAACATGGTATAGAACTCGTCTTTCTTGGCAGCCTTAGCATTTGATAATGTACTATTTGCCATATTTATTGATAGTTGTTACGCACCCAACTATCAATCCGCAAAACGCAATAGGGTATAATGTAGGCGTGATGCCTCTTATCGCGTTTAGCACGGGGCGGCCTCGGAATGGAGCCCCGGAAAATTCTAAGAATGCACCACGCCTTATAGCGTGAGCATCGCTTATCGAATTTTCCAGAGGCTATTATACGAGCCACCTGTCACATATTATTTTCGTGCTTTTTATTCCAAATAGAGTTTCCGAGGCTCTTGGCTAAACGCGAAATAA
>CAVACC010000062.1:0-19668 GCA_963587495.1 Clostridia bacterium
AAAGATACATTTTTCTTTTGTAACTTCCAAGTGAAACAATAAAAAAGTGCAATGCCCGATGAGAGCATTGCACTTCCTTTATAGTTTGCTATAGCAAAGCATCTTGTGGATGCTTTCCTTTTGCTTATTCTGCTTTGTACCAGCGTGGGTCACCGATACGGTCGTTTATCTTCATTGTGAAGTTGTGGTTGGCAGGATCAGTGAAGATTTCATCTGATGTCAAGCTGCCTGCAGCGAACTCCTTAATGTCGTTAGAACCGTAAACACAATCCTTTGCACGCATTGATTCGTTGATAACAATAGAACCTGTAGTGCGGACACCTCTTGCTGTTGCATCCATGGACATACCAAGAACAGTTCTGATGATAGTCAGGTTGGTGCTCAACTTGTTGGAATCCATGAAATACTTATTACCGGCAACGTTGTTGTAGAAGGTACAATCGCTGATAGTTACGCCGCCAGAGATAGCAGCCTTCAACTGAATGAAGTTGTGGCTTGTAGTATCGAATGTAGAATTCTTCAACTCCAACTGACAAATTGTGGTAGTGGTAGTACCGATATAGAATACAGGATAACCGCCACCAGTAGACATGTTGGTCATCACGCAGTTGTCAACAGTAATCTTGTCAACACTTACAACACCACCCTTTGTACGGAATACAGAACTTTCGAAGCCAGAGAATGTACAATCAGTGAATGACAACTCACCTACTGCAGCATCCTTATCCTGGTTGATGAGGTACTGGCAACCTGTATCCTTCATGCTTACGTTCTGAAAACGGATGTAAGCGTGAGAGCCTGCGATGTCTAAACACTTCTTCCAATTTAATACAGGTTTGCCGTCGCCCGCCAAACCGAAGAATGTAACTGAAGCACCCTCAGGAATCTTCACGTTGGCATCGGTACCATCCTCGGATGTAGAAACCATAGTATATTCCTTACCAGGTTGCAAACCGATGGTAATAGCCACATTGGTCTTGCCTGTCTTCTCCTGTGCAGACTTTACAATGTTGGCAATCACGTCGTTGTTGATAGTAGAGATAGATGGATCCAACTCTACCTTTTCGTCACCAGCAGGCATAGCTGCAGCAGTACTTGCGTTGACAGAACCACGCTTTGTATCATTGTAATAGATAGTAATGGTGTAGTTGGTAGAAGGTGTCAAGCCGGTAATTGTATAGCGGCCGGCAGCCTTTGCCTCCTCATCCAACTCGATGGTGCGTGGCTCCTGACCTTCCTCTTCTGTACCGTCTGATACAGTCAACTTGGTAACAGACTTGCTTGCATCCCAAGATACGGTGATGAAGTCCTCGCCACGATCAGCATTGGCTACAGCATTCATAATCTGTTCAGCCTTGGTCTTGAAGGTAGTCTTTGTGCTTGAAGCATAGTGTACCCAATGGCTGGCAGTCTTCTGAGAAGAGAGCGCACGCATACGGAGAGAGTACTCTGTATCGCCGATAAGACCAGTGATGGTATAAGGGCTGTCTTCTGTCTCGAAAGTAAGCACCTCGTCTGAATTGTCCCATGCCTCATCGTTTTCCAAGGTTGCAGTAGTAATCTGAATCTCAAATTTCTCTGCACCATTTGTCTTCATCATGCCGGCATCGAAAGTGACTTCAGCCTCAGTGTCTGTTGGATCTACTGACAGAGACGTCGCGCTAAAGCAACGGTCTAAGGTTGGGTCGATGTCCCAGTCCATCTTGTCAGTACAAGAGACCAATGTTGCAGCGAGCAACATGATGGCCCAAACTGAATATTTTAATGTTTTCATTGTTGTCTTTTGTTAATGATTAGAAACCATAAGAGTTTGCCAAAGCGTTTCTTGAGTCAGCGATTGTCTTGGTGTAGATAGGAAGGATATAACGGTTCTTCACACCATGGTTTGGTGTACCTACAGTTCCGTCGATGCTTGTACCTACAAGACCAGCGCTGATGGTCTTCAAGTTCTTGGTGTATTCAGAGTCAGACTTGTCTCTTGCTGCCTCGTCCTTGTAACCGCAACCAGTGGCTGAGCCTGTATAGTCATCAGCAGTCTTACCATCCTCTAAGCCATACCATGCGATAGAACTCTCGTCGATGCGAGTCTTGGTGGCATCGGTATAGTTGAAGTAGATAGTGGTAGGCCACTCCATACATTTCTCAGCATACTCAGCCTTAGCTTCTGCTATCTTGCTTGCCAGCATACCCCAGCGTACGAGGTCCCACTTGCGTGCATTCTCACCAGTCAACTCCCAAGCATTCTCCTGAGCGATATCATTCAAGAACTGCTCCTTGTTGTGGTTAGAAGCTGCCTGCAGGAAGTCACCGTCTATAGAAGTATCGTTGTTGCTTTCCTTCACGCCACGGTTATGAACCATAGCCAAAGCCTGAAGGGCGGTCATGCCTGCATCGCCCTGGTAGTTGCCATTGGCACCAGCCAACTCGTTCATTACCTCAGCATACATTAACAGAACCTGTGAGTAACGCATTTTTACTACATTGACACCTGTACAAACTTTATCTGTTGAAGCCTTAGCGGCAGTCTTCCACTCTTCGCCCATCCACTCAGGACGCCATTTACCAATGGTGATACTGAATGGCTTGACGCTCTGCTTAGCTGGATTAACATCTCCCATTCCTTCTACGGTTTGACCTTTATATTCTCCATACTGCACAGGACAGCAAGTTATGTTGCGGCGAGTGTCATTCTTTTCGTAAGAGTAGAGGAGAGTAGCGGTAGTGTTCAGCTTGCCAGTAGAGTTTCCTTTGGCACCAAACTCAGTAGTTTTACCTTTGATACGCTTACCTATGGTATAACCAATCTCACCAGAAACGTTCAGCAACATTGGAAGCTCAAAGATATTCTCTTTGTAGGTCTGGTCGAGCTGACGGGCACAGAGAAGTTGCCATTCGTTCTTGAAGCTTGGATTCATGCTGTGTTTACCACTGTTGATAATCTCAGTCAATTTAGCCAAAGCCTTCTCGTAATATGCCTTACGGGTTGCCTCGTCAGGACGCTGTGTAGGATAAGTAGGATCAGAGTACTCAGGGAGAGTCTCATAACCTTCCTTGGCATTTTCACGGATGGCATAGCCAGCACGTGTCAAGGCTACCTGTGCATAGAGAGCATCAGCATAACCCTTGGTAGCATGCTCTGTAGTATAGTTGCCAGTACCTGCCCATGGGAGCAGGTTGGAAGCCTCTTCCAAATCTACGAGCAGACCATCGAGAATCACATCGCGGTCGGTCTTTCCCTCGTAGGCATCGCTCAAGTCTGGCTTGGTAGCAGATGTCTTGTAAGGCACATCGCCCCAAAGGCGAACCAAGTCGAGGTACAGCATGGCACGAAGTGTCAGCACTTCGCCCAAATAGCGCTTCATGTCTGTTTCTCCAGCGATAGAGCTGTTGCGGATACCCTCGATGGCTTTGTTGCAATACTCAATACAGCTATAGGCGTTGGTCCATGAGGTACCCAAGTTTGCCCAGCCGTCAGCAGTACCATTATAGTTCATGTAACCACGCTCGTTAGAAGATGTTGAGGTAGAACCCAAACCATCAATTAACTCGGTGTCTGTATTGGCGCCGTATGAGATGGTCATACGATTGGCGTACATATTGTCCTGTCCGAAATCACCATAAATCTTGTTGATTTCAAGACCTGTGAAATAGCTTGAGTTGAACACATTCTCCTGGTCCAAAGCCGAATCTGCTTTCTGGTCAAGGAAGTCGGAGCAACTTGTCAGCATGACACCCATAGAGAGTGCTGCTATTCCTAATATCTTTTTCATATTTTGTTTTCTCCTTTGTCTAAGTTAGAATGTCACGTTAATACCAGCTACGAATGAACGGCTCTTTGGATAAGCTGCGTAGTCGATACCTGGAGTCATAGGATTGCCCTTTGAAGATGTGTCCACCTCTGGGTCGTAACCGCTATAGTTGGTGAAGCAGTATACGTTGTAAGCTGTGAAGTATACACGTACGCTCTCAAGCCAAGCTTTCTTTACCCAGTTCTTTGGCAATGTGTAACCAACGGTGATGTTGTTGATACGCAAGAAAGATGCATCCTCTAAATAGGTATCAAGGATCACCATATTGCTGTTGGCTGCTGGATTCCATACTGTAGCATTGGCGTTGATCTCGTTCAGACGGCTCATCAAGCCTTCTACACCGCCATAAGCTGTTACTGTAGAGCTTGAAGGACGACCGAGGTTCAGACCATTTGCTGGGTCAACCCATGTGAAACGGTTGTTTGAGTTGTAATCATTGATGATGTTCCAACCTGCAGAAGTACCGCTATAGAAAGAAGCACCCTGTGCTGTGGCATTGTAGATTTTGTTACCCAAAGAGTAGTTGCAGAAGATGTTGAAGTCGAAGTTACCGAAGTTGGTCTTCCACATACCATCGAATCCGAAACCACCAGTTACCTCAGGAACTGTATTGCCCAAGCGCTGGAAAAGGGCTTCGCCTTCCTCGTCACATTCTACCTTGGCACCACCAGGATACAGTGTGCCACCGAATTTTTTATAAGAGTTGTTCTTTACGTCACCACCTACATGACCATCAGCCTCTGTGGCCAAACGCCACTTAGCACCATCATAGATGAGGTCGCCAGTGCCTGTTGCAGGATCGAATACGGTATAGAAACCTTGCTGCTTGTAGCCCCAAAGCTCACCTAAGCGGCCACCTTCCTCGAGCAGGAAGTCACCATTACCCTTGGTAACCTTTGTACCACCCCAGCTTGATGTCTCAAAGTGCTCGCCACCTTCCAACTTGTCAATCTTGTTCTTATTGTAAGAAATGTTGAAGTTGAAGTTGAGGTTGAACTTCTTGCTGTCTACGATAGCAGCGTTCAGCGCCCACTCGATACCCTTGTTGGATGTACTACCTACGTTCTGGTACTGACGCTCATAACCTGTTGCAGAAGGCAAGGTCTGAAGCATCAACAAATTCTTGGTAGTATTCCAATAGAAATCCAAAGTTCCATAGATGCGGCCACGGAGGAAGCCGTAGTCGATACCGAAGTTACGGGTTGTTGTTGTTTCCCACTTCAGTTCAGGATTGTAGAGAACGGTCTTGCCGTTAGCCTTATAGGTCTCAAGCATACCTGTGTTCACCTCATTGAAACCAGGGTGCTTTCCAGCAGCATCAGCCACGCCATAAGTAGGAGAAAGCATTCCTGAAGGGATGCGGTTGTTACCGGCTGTACCCAAAGAAAGACGAAGTTTCAAGTTTGAAAGCCACTTGTCGGCGCCTTTCATGAACTTCTCGTCAGACATACGCCATGCCAAAGCCAATGATGGGAACAAGCCCCAGCGATTGCCCTTGCCAAACTTAGAAGAACCATCCTCACGAAGAGTGAAGGTCATCAAATACTTGTCAGCCAGAGTATAGTTGATACGACCGAAGAAAGAAAGCATGTTGTCCTTAGCCTTGATGTCAGCCTCGTTACCCAGAGTGCTTTCTGCAGTATTGGTGAAAGAAAGAATCTGATCGATAGTGAAATCTACAGGGAAGTCTACTGATGTGCTGGTACGTGTAGTCTGCATATCCGAACTCCACTCATGACCAATCAAAACGTTCAGGTGATCGCGGCCACCGAAGAGCTTGTTGTTGTCATAAGTCAAAGTATTGGCGTTGCGCCAAGACTTGTATGTATCGCGAACAAACTGAGCCTGAGGGCGACCATTGTGACCAAACTTAGAGTTGTTTACAGCCATGGCTGTCCATGCCTGGTCTGTGTCATAGTATTTCCAGCCATAACCAAACTCAGTTTTGGCTGTCCAGTGCTTGAAGGGTTTCCATGTAAGAGCTGCATTGTAGTTCTGCTGGAAACGTGTCTGCAATTTGTAAGTACCATCCAGACGCTCCATTGGTGAGCGGCGAGAAGAAGATGAGTTGTCCTCGTCTTCGTCAGCAGATACCAACTCCTGAATAGGAGCAAAGGTGATGGTCTGAGCCACGGTTGAGTTGGCTGCATTGCTATCGTTGGTGTCAGCACCACCGCTAAGACCCTTGATCTTCTGATATGCCATACGTGCATTGAAGTCAAAAGTAAGCCACTTGTTGAGCTTAGCCTGCAACTTGGCACCGATATTGTCCTTGTTGTAGCCAGACTTCTCCATGATGCTGTTCTCCTGGTTGTGAGCATAGCTTACATTGTACTTGAAGTCCTTGCTACCACCACTTACGTTGGCATTGTAGATAGCCTGTGTACCTGTGCGGCCGAATACCTCATCCTGGAAGTTGTGACCAGTTCTTGACTTCCAGATGTCATAGTCAGCAAAGTTACCATAGTTGGTACCACCCAGGTTGTTGAGGTTGTTGCTGGCGCTTGCAGTCTCATACTGGTAGAGAACGAATTCGTAAGGATTGAGAACCTCGATTTCCTTAGCGTTCTTCTTCCAACCATAAGATGCATTGAAGTTTACCTGAGTCTTACCCTCAGAACCACTCTTAGTAGTAATGATGATAACACCATTAGCACCACGGGCACCATAGATAGCGGTAGAAGAAGCATCTTTCAATACGTCGATGGTTGCAATTTCGCTGGGAGCGATATCGCTGATAGAGCTTACAGGGAAGCCATCGACAATGTAAAGAGGAGAGTTGTCCTGTGACAATGAACCGCCACCACGTACACGAATCTTTACTTCAGCGTCTGGAGAACCTTCTGTTGTAGTGATGTTCACACCAGCCAACTTACCGGTCATTGCCTCGCTGACGTTAGAAACAGGAACGTTGGAGATTTCCTTAGAAGAAATGGAAGACACAGAACCGGTCAAGTCCTTCTTCTTTACTGTACCGTAACCGATAACGACAACGTCGTTAAGGCTGTTGGACTCGTCCTCGAGTTTAACGGAAACGGTTGATTTACCTGCAACATTTACGATCTGAGTCTTCATACCGATGTATGAAATCTTCAGTTTCTTACTGTTGCCTTTCAATGTTAAGGTGAAATTACCATCAATATCGGTAGCAACGCCATTGCTCTGCACACCCTGCTCGAAGACAGAGGCGCCGATTACTGGCTCGCCCGTATTGTCGATAACTGTACCCTTTACGGTTTGCGCAGATAGGCTTGCTGCAAAAAACAGCATGATGCTAACCAACGCAATTCTAATTTGTTTTAAATTACCAGACATACATTTATTTGGTTAGATTAGTAAAAAAATATATTTCTTCGGTGCAAAGATAATATCTTTTTTGCTTTTTTAATAAATATGGTGTGTTAAAATCCACGTAAACGTTTCCGTTATTTACGTAAAATCGGTAAGGTTTTTCTGCAAAAAAGATAAGAGGATGTGTCATAAGTTCATGACACACCCTCTTTCTTGAGTTGATAGTATTCTTTTGTCACCTCATATAATAAGGTGTAAAAAGAGGTCTTGATTATTTCAGCACCACTTTACTGGTCTTCTTGCTGCCGTCAGCCATGGTCTTTACGACGATGTTGATGCCACGCTGCAGCTTGCTTACCTGAACACCGTCGGCAGAGTAGATTTTGGTACTCAAAACATCGGCAGAAGTTGCGATGTTCTCGATGCCGGTGCTGGTGCTTGCTACTGTAGCCTCACCAAGACCGCCCATCTCGTTGGCTGCACGGACACTCCATGTCGCAGAAGCATCGTCAACGGCGTATGTAGGTTCTACGGTGAAGTCAACCACCTTGCCGTCTTTGCATACTGCCCAGAGCAGAGCATAGTTGCTGTTATCCCATGTCAGGTTGTTACCAGCAATCTTCACATTAGTTGGAGCAGAAGCCTGTTCTGTGGCTGCTGTTGGATCCCAGTCATCATCACCGCCCATAACGGTTTCGAGAGTATAGAATGCAGCTTCCTCTGCTGTGAGGACAGGATTTTCAGCTGTTTCGTTGCGACGGTTGGTATAGTTATTTCCGTCCTTTGCATCGTAGGCATCATAAACCTGTTTTCTTCCGCTCAGATCTACTGCAGTTCCTGTAGTTGTGGTAGAGTTGTACTCAGCAAAGCGCTTAGGATAACCACCGCTCATTTCGTCCCAGCCAGCTGCTGTAGGAATCACTTCCATCTTGGTGTCGATGAAGAGAGCGATAGGAGTGCCCTTACCCCAAGGACGACCGAGCTTGTACTTACCGTTGATACCTGTGCTTGATCCGTCCTTGATGGTACAATCCTTGAAGATGTAACCATACTTGGTAGGCTGTGAAGGTACGGCGAGATAGCCTGTGCCACACATCAGGAGATCTACATTATTATAATATACGTCACCCTTACCGCAGAGGTAGTCGGTGTTACCACGCAGGATACCGCCCTCGAAGTAGAAGCGACCCTTCTGGTTGTTGGATACGTAGGTGTCCTGATAAGCCCAGAGGTTTACGTTCTTGCAGATGGTCTTATTACTCTTGTCGTTGAGTACGATGTCACGACCCTTGCCGTCACCCATGCTGCTGTACATCTTGATGTCCTGGAAGTAAGTGTTTGTAGCACCGCTTTCCAAACTCAATACATCTCCACGTCCAATTCCTTCCAATACGTTGGCGATATTGTAGCCATTGCTGCTTTCTACTGCTGGTACGGTATTGGTGATAGAAGTATTCTCATTGCTTTCACCGATGATAGATACATTAGGTGTATTCATATAGGTGGTAGCACTTGGATACTGCTTGCCATCAATACCAGTCACCATGCTGTTCGGGTTGGCAGGAATCTTATAGTCGCCCTGCTTGATGAAGATGCGGAAACGCTTGCTGGTATCTGCACGCTTGGCTGCAGCAGCGAGAGCTTCGGTGAAAGAACCGTCTGTTGGTACGATGAAATCATACAGAGCCTTGGTTACTGCAGGCTTCTCCTTGGTAGTGAAGCTGAAGGTGATATCGCTCTGGATGGCATTGTCTGTCAAGTCGGCTACCGAACCTGCAGCGAGTGCGAAGGTATATTCTGTAGCATAGCTCAAACCCTTGTAGGCAAAGGTGATGGTCTTGCCAGATACTGTGCCGGTCAGATCCTGACCATTGAGGGTTGCCTTGGCGTTTTCTGTCAGCTTCACCTTCTCATCGAATGTCAATACAATCTTACCATTGGCTGATGCGTTGGTTGCACCGACTGCTGGTACCTGGCTATAGAGAACAGGAGCAGTGCCGTCATTGAAGAGCTTGGCTGTACCTGTGATATAGATCTGAGCGAGAGCGATACCGTCGTTGGTACCTGTTGTTCCCTTGACAGATGAAGTCTTGTCGGCAATCCAGCGAACATATACTTCAGCCTGGTTGTTGGCGTCGGCAGGGAGAGTGAACTCGCCTGCAGTCCATGCCTTGGCTCCTGGCATAGCGATGGCGCCAACCTTGGTCCATGTCTCGCCATTGAGAGAGTATTCTACATTGTAAGTCTCGTAAGCATTATAGTTGTAGAGCATGCTGCTCTTTACCTTGATGTTGGTGAATGCTGTGGCGTTGAACTTAGTCTGCCAGTAGGTCTCACCCAGCGCCTTTGTTGTAGTCTTGGTCCAGTTGACAGCTGCGTTCTTGCCTTCGTAACCACCAGCCTTGTTGCTCTTGTCGAGCCAGCCGTATGAGTTGCCTTCTGCATCACGGAGTACGAGCTGAACTGCGTCGTTGTCTGCTGCTGCAAAGTCGGCTGTGCGACCTTCCTTGCCTTCCTGATAGAAGTCCCATGCCACGATATAGTCCTTGGCAGAGAATGTGGCAGTGAATGCCTGGTCAGCATTCATGGTTGTCTTGATTTCTGCAGTAGTCTCACCATTGCTCCAGTTGTTGAAGTCGATGATGTCGTTTCCTGTTGCGGTAAGAGTTACCTCTGTACCTTCCTCATACATCTTCTTGCCGTCTACCATCTCTGGGGCAGGAGAGAGAGTCACCATATAGTCCTTGGCACCGCCTTCAACGTTTACGTCGAGTGCATAGGTGTTTACCTTCTTGTAGTTGGCAGTGAGAGTCTGGTCTTCTGTCACAGTGTATTTGAATTTGTTTTCAGTAGAAAGCACTTTGCCGTTCTTGTCGGTCCAGTTGACAAAATTATAACCGAATTTATCGGCTGCAGTCAGTGTTACCTCGTCGTTCTCCTGATATTCGTCAGACTTTGGATAAACAGTAACGTCTGCGATGCCTTCAGGATTGGTTACGACAGAGAGTTTGTATTTGTTCACTGCAACGAGTGTTCCATTGACAGTTCCTTCGATTGTAACAGGACCGAAAACTGCCTGCTTGTCCTTTGCAACACCGATAGTAGATGTCAGATAGAAACCATCGGTACCAGCCAAGGCTGCCTGCTGCTCTGCTGTCAGTGTGATTTCAAACTGATGGATAGCGGTGTTATCATAAGTTTGATCTGATGTAGCCTTGCTCTGACGCCATGCGGTAAAGGTACCCAGTGCTACCACTTCGCCGTTTGCCTTATGGGCGCTGATAACGATTCCTTTTTCAACATTCGTGCCACAGCGGTTTACATAACCGCTTACCTTGGTAGGAGTGAAAGTAAGTCCTGCAGCAGGACGAACAAACCAGTTGATTTCTGTTTCCTTCTTTCCTGAGTCATTACCAATTTTGAGACCTTTGATACCTGATGCGGTACCATCCGCCTTGGTAATTTCAAGAATTCCTTTTAGAGACAAGGCTGTATCATAATCAAATGCGATGGTGCTGAAAGCATCAGTAGGAGATGTGGTGTTGGCACTTGCGTTGCTGAGGTTGTTCATTGCAAATACGACATTGGCAGCCTCGTTGTTGAAAGTCTTGCCAGCAGGTTCGCTTGCAATGACAGGAAGGGTAATCTTCAAATAGCTATAATATGAACCATCGCCAATGACGATATTCACAGTTTCTGCACTTGATGCAATGGTCTGGCTGATCACTTTGCCTTGTGTATATTCAGCCTGTCCGTCAATTGTTGTCGTAGTGATGTTGCCGTATGCAGCCATTTCAATGGTTGCACCCTTGCAAGAAGGAACGGTGATGATGCCGTTTGCATTCATCTGTGCCCATTCGTCTTCACGACCTACGTTATTGAACTTAGCTCCGCTTGGTGTTCCGTCGAGGTCAATCTTTACATCAATGGTTTCACCATCAACGATGGCCTGTGTAACAAGGATTCCTTTCTTTCCTTGATAGTTGATAACCTGGGCACCATTCTTGTGTCCAAAATAGTAGGTGAGGGTTGTTGCCTCTGTGCGGTCGGCAAGCGACTTGGTGTTGGCTGTAAAGACAGGAGTCAACGTAGCGCTTGTGCTTGGGGCTGTGATGGTTTCACCAGGCTTGTAGGTGTTGGTGCCATCAGTCCAGCCTGTCAAAGTGCTGCCAGCAACGTAAAGAGTGGTATTGACAGGAAGCGTATAGCTGCTTCCCACTTCTACCGTCGCGCTTGCAGGGAGTGTTCCTTCTGCTGTCGTTGTTCCCAAAGAGTAAGTGAGGGTAATGTCACTTGCCAAGTCAGCAGCGTTTACTGCCTCAACAGCCAAATAAGGAACATAGCCTCCACCTTCTATAGTAAGGGTAGTGGCTTCTGTGCCTTTGTAAACGCAAGAGGTTACATTGGCGGTTTTGTTACCATGCCAGCAATTTCCTGCTTCTTTTACATTAATTGTTCCGATGGTAGTTCCTTGTGCGTCTTTTACAGTGGCAGTACTACCATAGAAACAATTACCCATTGTGATTTTTACGGGACCTGTTACAGGGACTGTTGCCTTGAAGTTGGTCACTCCATGTTGATTGTCATGATACTTGCATGAAATCGCAACATTAGCATCCGTTGCATCTGCCGCAACGCGAGTCGCGCTTCCGTCGGTGGCTATTGAGACTCCGAAAGATGTAGCCGACTGAGTTGACATTTCATCAGCAGTAAATAAACTGCCGCCTGCCAAGTCGAGCTTAATGTCTCGGAAATCACCAGCCTTTGTAACGACTGAAACGAGTAGGACTAAGCATAGTAGTCCGAATCTTAGTAGATTTCTGTTCATTTGTTTGTTACTTTTTTAGGTTATATATACATATTTATATTGTATTCAGTAAATAAGAGTAGGAGTTAAGGGTACTGCTTTTGACTTGGGTACAAAGGTAATGCAAAATCTTGATAGTTGTTCCTCCTTAATCTAATTAAACTCACGTAAACGTTTACGATGGATTCTTGCATTTTTGTCTTGCATTTCTTGCGGTTAAGTTGTACTTTTGCATCGTAGTCATATCAAAGACTAATTTCTAAAACATAAAACAAACAAAAACAAACTAAAAACAAACGATTATGAAAAAATTCTTTACTCTTATTGCTGCTGTCGCTATGGCAGCAAGTGTGAATGCTCAGGGAACTTACGCAGTAGCGGTAGATGATGCGGTGAAAGCTGGTGATCAGATTACATCAGTAGAGAACATCACTCTTACTTATATGGAGAAAGATGGTACTGCTTTCGCTGTAGGTAAGAAGACGGTTAACTGGGCTGATGCAGATTTTGGTGCTTATGTTTGTGGCAAGAACAATGGTAAATTGGTAAAAGGTGGTGAGCCAACAGGTTGTGTTTATAAGTTCGAGACAATAAAGGCTGGTTCTGTAACTGTTGGTGTTCAGTTGGGTGAAAACAAGGGATTCCATATCCTGGATGCTGATTTTGCTGAGGTAGCTCCTGCTTCTTATAATTTGCCTTCTGCTAAAGATGGTGAGTCTCAAACAATGACACAGAATGAAAAGGGTGAAAATATTGTTGCCGTTAAATCAAATGGCACTGTTACTATCAATGCTGTAGCAGGTGGTACCTATTATGTTTTGGCAGCTGGTACAAAGCTTGGCTTCTATGGCTTTAAGTTTACTGCTGGCACTTCTGGTATTTCTAACATCAATGCTTCTGAGGCAGCAAATGAGGGCGCTACATTCAACCTCATGGGTCAGAAAGTGGCAAGCAATGCTAAGGGTCTTGTTATCAAGAACGGCAAAAAGTTCATCAACAAGTAATTTCGTTTTCCCTTGCAGAACTTCGTTCCAGCAAGTCGCAAAAAATAAAAAGGTCTTCTGTTTCGGCAGAAGACCTTTTTTAATATCTCGGTTCGGTGTCATGTTGATTCAGGAGACGTAAAGTGCCCAAAAATCGCCCAGCGTTTGGGCACTATATGCCCACCCCACGGGCAACGAATGCCCGTCGCTTGGTCTGTCGATGCCCAAGGCTTGGTCCCTGAGTGCCCAAGGCTTGGTCCCAAAGTGCCCACTTGACGGGCAAGACAGACCATCTGGTGGTCTCTGACAGAACGGCTTATGTGATTTTATTCCTAATCCAGCTTGTCAATCTTTTCTCTTATTCATAGTTTGTATTGACATTCTTTACATACTGGAAGAGTAGGTGCTTAAGTTTTTGTAAAACAGGAATAGTAGACACTTCTTTTTTAGTCTTTTTAATCGACTCAAAGTAAGCGGCTCCGCGTTTAAATCTTGCGTCATTCACTCCGTTGCTTTTGTAATGGGAGAAAAAAGCCTCCTTGCTGGTAGGATAGACTTACCAACAAGGAGGCTTAGCTGCGTAAGAGTAACGAGCCTCTTGATAGAAATAATTACTTCTGTACGAACTTCTTGCCAGCCTTAATGACTACACCCTTGTATGCCTTACCTACCTTTTGACCTGCGAGGTTGAATGCAGGAGCATTCTCCAGTGTTGCATCGGTTGTGATGTTGTTGATGCCAGTGGTTTCGGCTACCTTCTTGGTCATCAAGATCTCTGGTACATTGTTGAAGATTTGACCGAAGAGACCCTGAACGGTGTAAGTTTCCCCATCAGTAAGGGTAGCGAGGTCGCTTACCTGGAACTTGTCGTAGAGCTTAACCTTTTTATCACCATCATTGATGTAGTAGTTAGTGCGAGTTGATGTACCTGATGTTACTGACTCTTTGGTAAACTTCACATCCTTGATGATAACGAGGTCATTGATATGCTTTTTAGCAATAATGTCTGCAACTGTTGCAACGATAGGCTGTGCCTCCTCTGTGCTCTCCTGGATGGTGAGACTCTCGTCGTTAGTAGCATCGTTGGCTTTGAGGTATGGTACGCCATAGCTATAATCAAGGTCAACCTTCACAGTACCACTGATAGTGCTGTTTACTGGCATATTGAAGCCCAATGTTCTCAACTCAATAGCGGCATCGCCCTCACGAACGTAAGTATTTACAGTCTTATTATAGGTGTTTACGTATATAACCTTAGCGTTTGTCAACTTGAGATTCAAGTTTGTTGTAGCAGAAGTATAGTTAGTCAGCAAGTCCTTTACGCTTGGAACATCTTTATATGTAATAACTGTTCCTGCCAAAGTAACAGTGATAGTCTTAATTGTTGTGCTCTTGCCGATAGTAAATACAACTTTATTTGCATCTCCTGTCCAAAGATTTGTGGCTAATTTTCCCACATCAGCAGTATTTGTTGATCCCCACGCTTTTGTGCTAAATGCAATTTTACTCATCTTCTTACCTTCTGGGGCTTCAATGGTAATTGTACCAGAATACACTCGAAGACGAGGTGATGAGGTCCAAATACGGTTCTCGTTGCTATTACTGGGGTCTTTTGCAGAAATTGTTACCTTAATGCCGTCAACAGTACAAGTTGTTGCTTCCTTGAAATCTCCAGCATCAGATTTAGGATTGCTTGATGAAACACCTGGCAAATCTGGGAATAAAGTCTTGTAATCATTATCGAAATCAAAATCTGTTTGTCCAAAGCTGACATTGCAGATAAATGCCAAAACAGCGATCATTGAAATGCGTAAAATTTTATTCATAAACGTAAGATTTAAAAGATTAATTAATGTTTTATTTAACTCTTAGGTAAAGAAAGTGCAAACGAGCGCAATGAAAGATAGCTTTCAGATTGCCGAGTGCTCTTATCTTCTTTTGCAAAGTTAGTAAAAAATTAGATAGGTTGTTCTAAAAAAGGCATTAAATTTCGATTAAAATGCAAAAAGGTCGAAAAAAGGACATAAAACACCCCTTTTTCGACCATGAACGATAGGCTTTTCTTTATTTAATTACTTTGTCTGTTGCGGTTTTGCCATTGCTGTAGGTTATCTTTCTGATACTGATACCCTTGGCAGGGGCATTGAGACGAGAGCCGTTGAGGGCATAATACGTGATGGAAGTCACTTGACCCTTGTCGAGAACCGTCTGGCTGATGCCTGTAGAGGTAGAGGCAGGATAATACTCATCGAACGCATTGAGGGCATCGGTATTTTCTGACTTCATGATGTTCTCTACCAACGAGTTGGCATAGACCTCGATATTGGTATAGTAATCCTTCTTGTCGAGCGAGTAGGTGAGGGCATCACTTGCATCGTTGGGATTCAGACCGTTGGTCTTCTCCCATTCGTCAGGAATGCCATCCTTGTCGCTGTCGAAGTCGGCAGGACGAGAAGCGGTGCCGAAGTTGGCTTCTGTATAACCGTTCACGTCTTCCACCTTATCTATAATACCAGGCGACTTGGTGATGCTTCCCTTGTAGGTTGCCGTACCCGTCCTGGTCTCTTCCATGTATCGGGCATCCACTACATCGCGATAGAGTGAGGCGCCAGCATAGGCGAGAACCTTTTCGTAAGCTTCGGCAGCAGAGTGGGTGGTGACTTGTCCTGTAGGAGCAGGTTTGTCCATCTTGATCTTGACGCACGACTTACCGCTGATAGTGGTATGAGCCACAGCGTCGCCATAGAAGTTCTTGGCATCAGGACTGTAGTATTCTCCGTTCAGGCTTGGAACGCCCTTGTCGTAGCTTACGCCCTTCCAGTCTTTATTAGCAGTTTTCGAGCCTTTGGTGGTCTCGGTCGTATTGCCATTGATATAATAACGGCTGGTCATGTCGTAGAACTCAGGATGACTCTTGTCGGAGTTACCACTGTTAGACAGCGTGACAAGGGTGATGCGGTCCTGGCTGCCTCGCTCCTTGCCTGTGCTCACATCCACCTTGAGTCCATTGAGGGTTTTGCTGGAAAGGCTATGGCTTGGTCCTGCCTTGTAGTAGTTGTTGACGATATTGATCTGTCCACCACCAGGACCGCCATAACAAGTTCCTTGTGCGTTATACATCACGCAGTTGCGGAAATCAACGTTCTCTGCCTGCACGGTGTTCTGCCACTTATAGGTGCTGTATTCCTTGTTGGTAGTGTATCCTGTCCATCCATATCGGGCACCATTGAATCGGGGACCACGGTTCATGAGATGACCTACGAAGTTGTGATGGAAGCTTGCCAGCTTACCGCCCCAGATGCCACCATAGCCATGAGCACCCTTGGAGTGACCAGGATTGGTAAGGCTCTCTGCCACGGTGCACCACTGCATGGTGAAGTTGTTGTTGTCGTAGAACGAAGCCACCTCGTCGATACTCCAACTGAAGGAGCAGTGGTCGAAGATGATGCCCGTCTTGTTGCGCTGCCATGAGGCATCAGCTCCATCGTTGATGTCTTTCTCCTGTCCACGTCGGATGCGGATGAAACGGATGATGTTGTTGTTGCCTGGTTGAACGGTATAATAGCGCAGGGTAATGCCTGGCGAGGGAGCAGTCTGTCCGAGGATGGTGATATTGTCGGCTATCTTCAGGTCTGACTTCAGGGCGATGACGCCTGCCACATCGAAGACGATGATTCTCTTGCCCGACTTGACAGCATCTCTGAAAGATCCTGTTCCGCTGTCGTTGAGATTGGTTACGTGTACGATTTTACCGCCTCTTCCTCCAGTAACAAATCTACCATGGCCTTCGGCTCCAGGGAAAGCCGGAGTCTGTGCCATGGTAGATATGCTGATGAGTGAGGCTGCAATGATAGATAATGATTTCTTCATTTGTTAGCCTGATTGTTTTTATTGAGTTACTTGATAAGTCCCTGCTGTTCCATTTCGAGACTTGCCCAGATGAAAGGACCCACGCCCTTGGCATCGTTGTCGCGGATAGGCTCGCTCATATAGTATTCGAAGCTGCCGTCGCGCTTGTAGTTGGGCTTCTTGACGTATGGGCCAGGGCCAGGGCCCAAGCCGCTTACTGCACAGCAGCGTGTCAGACTGATGGTCTTGTCGGCGTTTACCTTGATAAACTGTTTCAGGATACCATTGTATGCCTTCACGCCAGCCTTGAGATATTCCTCAGAGAGGTAACCCTTGCGGTAGCCCTTGAGCAGCACATAGGCAAACATCGAAGAGGCTGTGCTCTCCAGATAGTTCTTGTCGCTCTTCACGTCGAGCACGTCGTACCATACACCAGTCTTCTTGTCCTGGTACTTCACCACACTCTTCATCGCCTTGTTCAGCAGGTCGATCACCTCCTGGCGGCGTGCATAGTTCTCGGGCATGGCATCGAGACACTCGGTCATCGCCATCACATACCATCCCAAGGCTCTTGCCCAGCAGTGCTGGCTCTTGCCGTCTTCCTTGTTTGCCCAGAACTGCTGATGGGTCTCGTCCCATGCATGCTTCCAGAGCTGCGTCTTCTCATCGTAGGTGCGATAGTCGGTCTTCACCATCTGGTCTACCGCATCGTTGAGATACTTCTCTGCCTTCTTGGGCTTCATGGTCTGTACGGCATAGTTGCAGTAGAAAGGCAGTCCCATGAAGATACCGTCGAGCCATACCTGGTTGGCGTAGATAGCCTTGTGCCAGTAAACTCCCTCCTTGGTGCGAGGCTGGTTCTGCAACTGCTTGAAGAGTGTCTTCAGTGCTTTCTCTGTTCCCTTGGTAGGGAAGAGGTTGTGCATGCGCAGGATGAACTTGGCAGTACGCACGTTGTCGAGGTTGAAGTCTTCGTATTTGTAGCCAGTGATGTTGCCTTGCTCGTCGATCATCTTGGCAGGATATTCCTTCAGGTAGTCGAGGATGGCGCTGTTGCCTTCCTTGTAGTGCTCGTAGGTGTCGAGCATTCCCTCCATCTCGATACCCATCACGTAGCTCCACTTGGGCTTGCTGCTGAAGTCGAGCAGGTAAGAGTGGGGCACACGTTTCATCTCGCTGTAGGTGAGCCATTCGCTATAGTTCTTGTAGGGCTGGTCTTCCTTGTTGAGTACGAGAGAGCCGTTGATGACAAGGTTGTCGAACTTCACGTTGCGGGTCTTGCCGGTGATCTTGACAGGCTCTTTCACCACGCCGTCGAACTTACAGTTCTTGATATTGATGTCGTAGACGTTCTCCAAAGAGTCGCGGCCGATAATCAGCACGCCGTAGTCGCTCTTCTGGCAGGTGACGTTCTCTACATTCACATTGTTCACGATAGGTTCGAAACCACGATAGCATATTTCTTTTCTCTCGTAGTCGAGGTTGATCTTCACCACAGCCTCCTTGCACTGACCTACGACGACGTTGCGCATATTGATGTTCTGCACCTGGCCGCCACGGCAGTTGTTGGTCTTGATACGCAGGATGCGCTCCAAGTGTGGAGAGTCCATCACGCAGTTCTCGGCATATACGTTCTCGCAGCCACCCGAAATCTCGCTTCCTATCACCACACCGCCATGGCCATCTTCCATCTTGCAGTTGCGGATGATGATGTTCTTGGAAGGCTGATTCCAGAGACGACCGTCGTTGTTGCGGCCGCTCTTGATAGCGATGCAGTCGTCGCCGGTATGGAACACACAGTTCTGGATGAGAACATTCTCGCAAGCCTCTGGGTCGCAACCGTCACCGTTAGGTCCTTCGTTCCAAACATACACGCCGTCTACCGTGATATTCTTGGAGAGCAGTGGATGCATCACCCAGAAAGGCGAGTTGATCATCTTGACATCCTTGATAAGGATGCGCTCGCAGCGTACCATGTTGACCAACTGAGGACGCAGGCCACAGCCCATACCGAACTTACGCTCGTCGAAAGGCACACCGTCCTCTGCCATCTTCAGCAGTTTGCTGCGTGAGCCCAACTTCTGGCTCTCTTTGGTCACACCCTCCTTGTAACCGAAACGGGGGCTGCCATTCCACTGCCAGAAGGTGTCGTTGTTGCCACCTCCATCGATGGTTCCCTTGCCGGTAATGGCAATGTCGGTAGCCTTGTAGGCGTAGATGCAGGGAGAGTAGTTCCAGCAAGCCAGACCTTCCCATGAGGTGCGTACCAGGGGATAGAGCTTAGGCTCGAAGGCAAAGTGCAGGGTGGCGCCTTCCTCAAGAACGAGGTTGACATGGCTCTTCAGCTCAATGGCTCCTGTGTTCCAGGTACCCTTAGGAATGATCACCTTTCCGCCTCCCTTCTTGGAGACAAGAGAGATGACTCTGTTGATGGCCTTTTGGTTCTGTGCAGCGGTAGCTGTTGTCTTGGCACCAAAAGAAGTGATAAGGAACTGGCGCTCGGCAATTTTTGGCAATTGAATGCTCTGCTCGATACGCTTGTACTCATTGTCGTCCCATCCTGCTGCAAAGGCGCAAGCTGGCAATAGGAGAGCGAGCAATAATGTCTTTAAGTATCTCATAATTTGCTTTAAAATAGATAATGATTAATACTGTAGTTGTTATTTTCGCCACAAAGATAATGAATTTTTTTGGTAATGGTTGCGTACACAATGTTAAAAAACTCATTTTCCTTCGAAAAAGCTTGGCGTTCTCAATAATAAAGTTTATATTTGCAGCATCTTTTACAAGATTTCAATTTTCTTTATTGAAATCATTATCACGAGGTTGGTGCATCCTGCACCAACCTCTTTTTGGCTCTATACTGAACTTTAGCAAGTTCAGAAGTTATAGAAGTTAAAGAAGTTATCACTCCCTTCGGTCGTTAGAA
>CAVACC010000063.1:0-19300 GCA_963587495.1 Clostridia bacterium
GTTAAAAATGCTTATTAGGGCGTTTCTGCGAGGTAATGATTTGAAAGCGTTTCTACTTCTCTAATCTGCTTTTTCCTCATTTCCTTGTCACTGCCAACTAAAGCCAACGACTGCCACAACCACTTGAAACTCAAAACAAATGCTCTATTTCGCTATTTTTTGCCTTTTTATGCGTTCTTTTTCTGCAAAATACTACCCGAATGGTGTGGAGATTTTTCAGCAAAGCAGCGCCCTGACCTTGTAAAGATAAGACAGAACCGTTACCTTCGCAACAGAATTATTACCGATTCCCAGAAGTCGATGAATGAAATCCTCCTATAACTGGTTTATTAACATATAATCAAGGAATTTGGGAGAATCTATTTTTCCTTGCTGAAATGCAAGAATAGTGATATGAAATGGAGCAAGGTTGACACCATTTGTAGGTCTATTCTAAAACCATTATTAAGTTGGCGTTATTTCTCTATAGCAGTTACCCCAAAATCTACCGCATGACAGATTTGCATTGCTACTCCATCAGGCATCAGTTCGAAACCATGACGCTGATTTCTGCCAATACCAGAAATTGGCATTATTGTAAGCCGTGGAGGACAGGAGTTGCGTTTTCCTGCAATGATAAAGGCGGTCGAGAATCTGGAGAAGGATGAAGAGTCGGGAAGTATGCGTAGCCAATAATATCTGCATAATACGTATATTTTAATTCTTAACGATTGCAATTTGCCGGCAATGATAATGAAAACATAGCAAAAAACAAAGAAAAGTTCAATAAAAGTATAATTTATTATAAATTAGGACACCAGCTTGTACTTCATCTTTCAAAATCAGAAAATATTTATTAATTTTGCACAAAAAGTATAATATAAAAACACTCTAATGAATATCAAGTCAATCGGTAATAAAATCAAGGGTAACCCTACGATGATAGAGGGTACAGTATATTCCATGCTCATCATCTGCAGTATTTCCCATTTTCTGAATGATATGATTCAGTCGATCATTCCTTCCATCTACCCGATCGTGAAGGATAAGTTCGACTTCTCGTTTACACAGATAGGCATCATCACGCTGGTCTTCCAGATGACCTCTTCTATCCTGCAACCTTTCACCGGACTTTATGCAGACAAGCATCCCCGTCCCTATGCGCTCTCCATCGGTATGTGCTACACATTGGTGGGCCTGCTCCTGCTGGCCTTCGCCGAGAACTATTTCCTGATTCTCCTGGCTGTGAGCGTCGTAGGTCTGGGGTCGTCAGTGTTTCATCCCACTGCTTCAAGAGTGGCGCAGATGGCATCTGGAGGTAGGAAGAGCCTGGCCCAATCCATCTTCCAGGTGGGTGGCAATGGCGGTTCTGCAGTAGGACCGCTGCTGGCAGCCATCATCATCCTGCCTTTCGGCCAGCACGCCATCTCCTGGTTTGCCCTTGCAGCCCTGCTGGCAGCCATCATCATGGTAAGATTGGGAGTCTGGTACAAGGCAAAACTGGCTTACGTGGTGAATCATCCGCAGAAACAACCGCTTCTCAATACCCATATCTCTAAAAGAGTGAAGTATTGGGCACTGTTCATCCTCATCATGCTCGTGTTCTCCAAGTATTTCTATACAGCTTGCATCACGAGCTACTTCACCTTCTTCCTGATTGATAAGTTCAGTGTCTCGGTACAGACTTCGCAGCTGTGTCTCTTCGTATTCCTTGCCGCCTTTGCCATAGGTACGGTGGCAGGCGGCATGCTGGGCGATAAGTTTGGCAGGAAGTATGTCATCTGGTTCTCCATCCTGGGAGCTGCACCCTTCGCCATCGCAATGCCTTTTGCAAACTTCACCTGGACCATCATCTGCACCTTCATGTCAGGACTGATCATCGCCTCGGCGTTCTCTTCCATTGTAGTATACGCCACCGACCTGATGCCCGACAAGGTGGGACTGATAGCTGGCATCTTCTTCGGACTGATGTTCGGTTTGGGAGGTCTGGGTTCGGCTTTCTTCGGCTGGCTGGCCGACAAGACGAGCATCGAATTCATCTTCCAGGTGAGCGCCTTCCTGCCTTTGCTCGGCATCATTGCAGGATTCCTGCCGAATACGCAGAAGAAAGTCGGTGAGGAACCTGATGGAAACTCAAAGTAAATGAAAAAAGATTCAAAGACAAACCATGCTATATACGTGGAACTCAATTTGTTTCCTGAGGAGAAAGAGGATCTAATATAGGCATCATTTCCATTTATCTTCGTTTGTGCAAATATTCACTATGATTACGAAAATATAATGGATAATAATGTACGGAATAAGCCGTAATTTTGCACCCGAAAACAAAAACATAGTAGAAATTGTCAAAAGAAGAGAGAAAATGATTGAGACTCTATCCGTATTTCAATGGTCTATCCTGATGATATGATATCTTACTTATACAAATATGGCATTATCCGAAATAGAGAAACATTACAACAAGCATCCTGAGGACCTTCGTCTTCAGCGTAGACACGGCATCATTGAGTTTGAAACCACGATGTATCATTTGCACAGGTTTCTTGCTCCCGACATGCAGTTGCTTGACATTGGTGCAGGAACCGGTCGCTACACATCAGCTCTAATGGCAGAAGGCTATAAGATAAAGGCTGTAGAACTGGTGCGTCATAATATCGATGTGTTCCTAAAGCGTGAACCAACAGCCGATGTTACGCAGGGCGATGCACGCAACATGCCGTTCCTGCCTACAGCATTTGCCGATGTTACGCTGTTGCTCGGTCCTTTGTATCATCTTATAGGCGACGAGGAGAAGCTCAAGGCTCTAAAAGAGGCAAAGCGCGTCACCAAACCAGGCGGACTTATATTCGTGGCTTATCTGATGAACGAATACAGCATTCTGTCATATTGCTTCGACAAGGACAGGATGGAAGGATTGATGGACCGAGGTGTCGTAGACAGCAACTTCCATATACAGGCTAAACCCGACGAGTTGTACGACTATGTGCGTATTGAAGACATCAACCGTCTGGACGAGTGTGCTGGTCTACAGCGCGTCACTATCTTCTCGCCCGATGGAGCTTCCGACTATATGCGCACACGACTCAACCGTATGAGTGACGAGACTTTTGCCCGTTTTATGGAATATCAGAAGTGCATCTCAGAGCGCGCCGACCTCATCGGGGCTGGCAGTCATGTGGTAGATGTTGTAAGAGTTCCGTTATAAGTCATTTATATGTAAACGGGCAAAGCAAAGGTCAACAGTAATCTATGAGCTGGTTGTATTTCTCACGACTGTAGTCAGCTCCATTTCTCCACCGACGTGCTCAGGCTCGATCTTATCAGAGCAGATAATAGACTTTCATTTTAAACTTTCCTGCATGATTTACGTCTAAATCTCAAATGGTGCTTGAATATCCATCACAACTCATGTATTATAGTTTTCAAAAAAATCGCCAATGGGGAAATGAAGGAAATGAAGGAAGTTAAAGGCGTTAAGGAAGACTTATATCATTTCTTAACCATAGCGAAAGTCGTTTAATTTTTAAAATTTATAGTTTATGAAAAGAACTTTGCTAATTTTGATGATTGCCATTTGCTGCATGATTTCATGCCATATGGTGGCGAATGCAGGCAACGACAAGCCTATCTCAGTAAATGCACTTCCTGTAAAGGCTCAGACCATACTCCAAAATCATTTCAATGGTCAGAAGGTAATGCTTGCTACGATTGAGTCTGGCGTTATCAGCAGAAGCTATGATGTCGTTCTGCAAAACGGTACAAAGCTGGAGTTTGACAAAAAGGGTAATCTTACGGAGGTTGACAGCAAGCAGGGATTTGTGCCAGCTCGCTTGATTCCTCAAGCCATCCTGAACTATTTGAAGGATAATTATCCAGGACAACTGGCCAGAAAGATAGAATTGAACAAGAATGAATACGAAATAGAACTGGCAAACGGATTGGATCTGACCTTCAACAAGCATTTCCAATTAGTAGACATTGACTAAAGAGAATCAATGTTGACGGATTCTCAAGAACAAATCAAACCGACTGATTTTTGGCAGGCGCTTAAAATTCAGTCGGTTTTGTTATTTTTAGAACGCACGAGCATCTGCCTTACCATTGTTATAAGAGATTAAATCTGATAAATTTTGTTAAGTAAATCCTGTTTTACCGCTGATGCCCATACCTTTGCACTCAAAATTTATAATCAAAAAGGATAAAATTTATAATCAAAAAGGATTTAAAAGGGATATTTGATTTCTAATTTATCTAAGAGTAAATGCTTTCATTCAAAGAGGGTAAAGCTTTGACTTAAAGAGGGTAAGGCTTTCCTTTAAAGCGGACAACAAAGGGATAATTAAACAAAAAAAAGAGAAATATGAGAAAAGATACAGAATGTTCAGCAGCCTGTCATCATCGAGTAGGCTTCCTGGGATTGCTCGTCACATTAGGCATTGTGTTTGGCGACATCGGTACATCCCCACTCTATGTGATGAAGGCCATCCTCCATACAGGCGAAACCATCAACGAGAGCACCATCCTGGGCGCATTGTCCTGCATCATTTGGACACTCACCCTGCAGACCACCATCAAATACGTATGTGTGGCGCTGCGTGCCGACAACAATGGCGAAGGAGGCATTCTCGCCCTCTACGCCCTGTTGCGCAAGATGAAGAGAAAGTGGATTTACTTATTGGCCATCATCGGCGCCAGCACCTTGCTGGCAGATGGAATCATCACCCCTGCCATCACGGTTACCACAGCCATCGAAGGACTCGAAAGCATCAGTCCCCACCTGCCGGTCATCCCCATCACACTGGGCATTATCACCATCATCTTCTTTGTGCAACGCTTTGGCACAGAGAGTATTGGCAAGTCGTTCGGAGTATTCATGCTGATATGGTTCCTGCTGCTGGGCGTAACGGGAGCTTTCAGCATCACCTCTTACCCATTGATTCTGAAGGCCTTCAACCCCTACTATGCTGCCATGCTGCTGGCAAAATCGCCAGAGTGGTTCCTGATTCTGGGTGCCGTGTTCCTCTGTACCACCGGTGCTGAGGCTCTTTACTCCGACCTGGGTCACTGTGGCAGAAAGAACATCACCATCAGCTGGCTTTTCGTAAAGGCCATGCTCATCCTCAACTATCTGGGTCAGGGAGCATGGGTGCTGAACCATATTCAGACTGCCTCCTCCGTGAATCCGTTCTTTTCCATCATGCCCCAGAGCATGCTGATTTTTGCCATCATCATGGCCACGGGTGCGGCAATCGTTGCCAGTCAGGCACTTATCAGCGGCACCTTCTCCATATTGAGCGAAGCCATGAACCTGCACTTCTGGCCACGCATGCGAATCAAGCACCCTACCCATGTAAAGGGACAGCTCTATATCCCGGTAATCAACCTCGCCATGTACATCGGCGTGGTGCTCATCATCCTGCTCTTCCGCGACTCCTCGCACATGGAGGCAGCCTACGGACTCGCCATCACCATCACCATGCTGATGACCACCCTGCTGCTCGGTTTCTACCTGCGCACCAAGGGTGTGGCGCGCATCTTCATCCTGCTCTTTATGGGCGCATATTGCGTTATCGAGGGCATTTTCCTTGCCGCCAACCTGTCAAAATTCCTCGCAGGAGGATGGTGTACGATGCTTATTGGCGGAATCCTGTTCCTGATGATGTATGTATGGGTCCACGCCATCAAAATCCGCCATCATTACATCAGTACCAAACCGCTGGATGAGTATTATCAGATTATCTCCGATATCAAGGCCGACGAGAGCATCCCCAAGTACGCATCCAATCTGGTTTATGTGAACCATGCCGACAAGGAAGGTGCGGTGGATGACAAGCTGCTCTATTCCATCATCAACAAGCAGCCCAAGCGTGCTGACCATTACTGGCTTATCAATCTGGAATTTGCAGATACTCCTGACACGCTGGAGTACAGTTGCGAGGCCCTGGTTCCCGACACCCTCTACAGTATAACCATGCGCATAGGTTTCCGCATTGAGCCCAGGGTGAGCCTCTATCTGCGACAAGTGATAGAAGACCTTGTGGCCAGCAGGAAGGTGGATTTGAGAAGCACCTATCCATCGCTTCGCAAGAATGGCATTTCTGGCGATTTCCGCTTCATCATCATCCACCGCGTTTATTACCCCGAGAGTTCCGACAACCGTCAACAGAACTTGCTGATGAGTCTCTATGCTCTTATCAGCAAGATAGGCATTGACGAGCCAAAGGCTTTGGGCCTCGACACATCCATGGTGGTGGTGGAACGAGTGCCGCTGATCATCAATCAGCGTAACGACAACATCAAGCGCATTAAGCCAATAGTGGAAGAAAAGGAGGAACATTCCAATTAAATAATATTAGCAGAAATAAATAAACCGGCTGACTTTATGTAACAAACATAAAATCAGTCGGTTTATTTATTTTAATACTCACATGTATCAGGGTCAGAACCTATTCTATCAATCTTCAGTATTGCGATTTCAAGCATTTAGTCGATCATTATAGGCTGACCTGTGGAAATCTTAATTAGTTACTATACGCACTCTCACCATGCTCGTAGATGTCGAGACCTTCCTCCTCTACTCGCTTGTCAACACGTACACCTACAGACTTATCAACCACCTTGAAGATAATGTAAGTAACTATGATACTATAAATGATACTTACCACGGTGGCTACTACCTGAATCCAAAGCTGGTGCCAATCACCATAAAGGGCACCAAAAGCATCAAGCGCATCATCATACTTGAACTTCTCCTTTACTACTGCTACCATGAAGAAGCAGACTACGGTAGAAATGATACCGATGCAGAATGCTCCTAAAACAACATTCGTTGCAAAAAAAAGCGTGAGGTTCTTCATAATGAAAATCCCCACGCTTTCCTTGTTCCCAAAATAAAATTTGTTTGTTATTTTCTTTGTTTGTTTACCATTCGTTTTTCACCTTTTATTATGTAAAGTCCAGGTTTAGACGCAGAAGAATACTGGTGTCCGTCCAAGCCATAAATACCATCAGGTTTCTTGGTCTTATGATCTTGCTCTACCCTATCAATGCCTGTTGTCTCACCTACAAAACAGAATTGTAACACTGCTGCATCAGACGAATGCTGAAGATAAGCCGTATAAGGATCCAAAATCGAACCTACATCAACTTTACAGAAGCTTGTCTTTTGGTTTTGAGAACCTATCAGATAAGCATGATCCTGAGAAGTAACCACATGATTACCATCCTTACAAGCACGAAGCATATTGCCAGTCAGCGAAGCTACAGGCATTGACAATGGAGCCTTCTCCATATGAAATACTCCCGTCATTGAAGGCGAAGTAAGAATAACGCCGCTCCCAGCTTGAATCGCATGACCTTCAGGAAGGGCTTTCAGCATTACTTTATCTCCCTGAATCTGCTCTACGTACCATGCTTTTACACCATTAGGAACAATTGCGTCAAAGGGTGCTCCGAATGAAGCTATACTTGCCACATCATGTAAATTTTCTGCAGCAAAGGTTGTTACTTCCACATTGACAGGTAGTACTGCATTATAAAGTGTTATTTTGCGGCGCAGCGTGTTGGCGTTCCATCGGTCGAGCCATTCACCCTCTCGCTCTATATCTACATGAATCTCATAATCACCTGGAGCCAGTTCGGTCAAATCTATCGTATGACTGGTAGAACTGGTAAGATTGGTCTCGTTGTTCCGCGGAATACTCACCATGTAGCCCTTGCTGGTATAAGCCGTTTCTCCCGACTTCATGTTTACAAGGCGATATCGCATCTGGGTGGAATAATAATTCTGGGTAATATACTTGGAATAGCCCGAAATGCCCAGCGTAACCTTTGGAGACTCTGACAGATTGAAATGATGTGAAGGCGCATAATTCCCCTTCTCGTCGAGCAACTTCACGGAAGTCACAGTTACTCGGCCATAATAGTTGTTGGGATGAACCTCCAAGAGGAAATCGTCAGGAACAGGAATCTCATAAACCGCAGGGGTCTTAGTCTCAATATTGTGATTGAAACGTAGCTTCATGCGATATTTGCCAGCCTTGAGTTCATGATTACCTGTAGTCCCTGTATAGGAAGTCATAAACTTGACAATCCAAGGTGTCGTCGTCATTCGCTGAGCCACCATGTGCATCATATAGGCATTCGGCACCTCATAGGTTTCTCCCTCCAGATGGCCAGTACCAATCAGTTCAACCTGCAATTCGCCACGAGCCTGATAACGGCTTAGATTGGAAATGTTCAACTGAATACCAGCGAGTTGACTGCTATAAGCATAGGCTGGTTCCAAAACATCAGGTTTTCCTACCAATGACAGATGTGGCTTGTCGTCCGATTGAATCAGCGTCACCTTACCTCCACTCACCATCATCTGCACAGTATTTCCATTCACCATACAGGTCCAGTTACCCCATTCGTTCTCATCGTTATTCAGCAGACGACGACCTAAAGGACGCAAATAATACGTACCATCTGCAGGACCATCTATCTCGCTCAAGTCGGCTCCCCACCAGTCATATTCAAAATTATAGCTATTATAATAGGTTGCCCAAGTCAGTACACCTGTTTTTCCGAAAACATGCAGACAATTACCATCCTCAGAAAACAGACCAATACCCACCTGTCCTGTATAAGCACCATTGTCGTCCTGAGCTAAATTTCTGGCACCTACACCCTTGAGCTGGGCTGGAATTCTGGAGGAAACTGTCATTCCTTCACTTACCTGAAACTGCAGTGCCTGATTATTATTGATGGACAAAACTACTGGTTTAGGACTAAGCGGTTCGATGATCCCATTATTCGGATGTATGAACAAAGCCAACTGCTTCTCATAATAACAGCCATCACTACCATAGCCACCAGCTGCCACGGCAGCAGTATTGATGTCAAAATAGCCATCGTCGAGTCCAGCCCATCCCCAGTTGACATGAACCAGTCCGTTCTCATCATATCCATCATATACAAAAGCATGGTCACCACCCGTCATAAATACCGGACAACCAGCCGAAAGTTCGTTGTAGATGGCTTGCAGGAATTCACCACCAGGCAGTAAATCTTTTTCCAGCTGACGCACCGTACAGTTGTAGTAGTTCTGCAGTGCATTCCAAACTTTACCTTCATCACATCGTGTTCCACTCACGCCATATGTAGCCTGAGCCAGTTTTCCCAAGTCACGCATCAGAACTCCCACGGCCTGTGCCTGTGCCTGATTATAACCACCCTGACTGTAATCGTCGAGCATATTGTTCCAATCATAATAATCATACGCCATCGCACCCTCGCCAAGTATCACTCCTGCTGGTCTCTTTTCTGGCCATCTATGAGCAAAGAGCACCTGAGCAGCGGCCGTGATGGTGCACCCCGTGAATGTAGGTTTGCCGCTAGTACTGCTGCGTGGAGTATAATAATTGTAAGGGTATTCTTGACTCCATGTTGCGCTTATCAAGGGTTTGACATAGGCCTTTGGAGGTTTAGCATAAGCGGGCGTAACGCTGATACTGTCCACCCTCACTTTCTCAACTGCTCGGGAATAACCTGCTAAAAGTTCTATCAGTGGAGCAGGCATATTGGCAGCATCCAACCGTCCCCTATCACTATATCCGAGCACACCGCCTACTCTATCATCAGCAGCTACGATAACAAATCCATCGCCATCCTGATTGTTGAAAAGATGGAGCGTAGGATCTACAGTTTTGGTTCCACGACTGTAAGCCACAGTCTGACTCTCGCTCATGCTCACTGGATTAATAAGATATTTGCTGGCTAAAGCCTTAGCCTGACTTTCGTCCACCGGGCCGCCATAGGCGACCATGGTCCCTATCATCCATACTGCTATGGAAAATATATATTTATTCATAAATGTAGAATCTTACTTAATAATATGTGTAGATACTTTTACTTGATCATCATTTTTTTACCATTGACTATATACATACCTGCCTGAGGTTTACCGCTTACCCTTCGTCCCTGCAAATCATAAATGCCAGAGTTTTTAGCAGCAATCGGTCTTGTAATCTGTTCAATGCCAGTAGGACCATCTTTTCCATCACCTACATAGCAACGTGCTGCATTCTCTATTTTTCTGGTTTTGGTATTAAACAGAACTGCCACGATTTCTATCTTGCTTCGGTCTGAAATCACACTGTACTTGCTGATATTATGAAATATGGTGGAATGTTTCTTCACCTCATTGGAATAGAAGGAACCGGTGAGCGAATTTGCCAAACCTCTCTGCATTCCTTGAGATTCGATGGCTACATGATTGAAAACCACACCCTTCACCTTGGAATACCCCTCTACATAGTTGTTAATATCAGCATAAAACTTCATTTCTTCAGGAGCATCCTTATAAGTATCGCTCGCATACTCGGAATAATTTGCCTCCTGAACCCATTGTTCGTTTGTCAGCCCGCTTGCTGTCAGCACATAGCCGATAGCATAAGTATCGTCTGCAGCTGGAGCCATGCAGGGTTCTACTTGGGTAGTCACGCGGATATTGTCATTTGTCTCATCCCACTGTGCTTCCACGTCAATATTCATACACGTTACCCTTTCCTTTTCTATTTTAAAAGCATCCGTAACATCATAACCGGCAGCCTTGGTGTCACGGGCTATCCAAACAGCAGGAAGCGTATTAGCATACTGGGCAATCAATCCATCATAGACAGAATATGAAACCGCCTGACTGATTGCGTCGGTCTTGTGAACTGATACTGGCACAACATCTTCAGGATACATACGGGCAATGGCATCTGTAGCCACTAAACCGATAGGACAATGCCAGCACCACATGGCTGCGTAGTCTTCCACCAGTACACGTTTATGAGGTATTTTATTGACCGTGCAACAGGTGATATAGATACTTCCTATAGTTGCCTCGTTGTACTGACCATTTACTTCAGTTATATTCAGTATGACATCAGCAGTGCCCAGTTTCGTGCCTGTTTTGATAGGGAATATCACTTCACGGGTTTCACCATAGGTAATCGGCTGGTCAAAAGTAAAAGTTGTTGGTCCCACGTTCTCACCTGTTTCCATGTAGTAGAGCGTATAGGTGATGCTCCTCGCATCGCTTTTGCCCCAACTGGTCAGTTTGATAGGTACGGACGTTTCTGTTTCGCCAAATTTCATGAACACATTGCCTATATTCATAGGAGCTACGGAATTCTGAGCCCTGCATCCAACGAATGAAAGCAGATGGAACACGGCTAATAGGAGGTAATGTTTTAACGTCATAAATGCTGTTTTAAAATATGTGATTATTAAAAATTATTCTTTAGATCATTTGATGGATGATGTTTGATTTCTTATTATATGTACTTACTAAATGATGATTGATTCATAAACTTACAAACACTATTTTTCAATATTATACTTATATTTATACGCAAAATTAATCATTTCTTTAGTAATATCCTAAAGAATGGCTGATTTTTTGAATATTTTTCAGAATTTAATTTGTACCTTTGCATTCTGACATCGATACGTTCATTTTTATCAGAAAACAGAAAGCAAAGTCGATGAACACCATAATTTATAATATAGACAGAAGAAAAAAATATGATAACAGTTGATGGACTGACCGTCGAGTTTGGCGGCACCACCCTATTCAAAGACATTTCCTTCCAGATCAACGAGAAGGACCGTATAGCCCTGATGGGCAAGAATGGCGCAGGCAAGAGCACGCTGCTCAAGATTATCGCAGGCGTACGCACCGCCACACGAGGCACCGTCTCGGCACCCAAGGACTGCGTGATAGCCTATCTGCCACAGCACCTGATGACAGAAGACGGCCGCACCGTATTCGACGAAACCTGCCAGGCTTTCGCACATCTACATGAGATACAGGAAGAGATCGACCGCATCAACGACGAACTCGCCACACGTACCGACTATGAGAGCGACGACTACATGCAGCTCATAGAGAAAGTGTCCACCCTCTCGGAGAAATTCTACGCCATAGACATGAGCCACTTCGAGGAGGATGTAGAGAAGACACTCCTCGGCCTTGGCTTCGAGCGTTCCGACTTCAACCGCCCCACCAGCGAGTTCTCAGGAGGATGGCGCATGCGCATCGAACTGGCCAAACTGCTGTTGAAGTCGCCCGACGTATTGCTCCTCGACGAACCTACCAACCACCTCGACATCGAGTCTATCGGCTGGCTCGAAGACTTCATCATCAACAGTTCGAAGGCAGTGGTTGTCATCAGTCACGACCGCAAGTTTGTCGATGACATCACCACCCGCACCATCGAGGTGACAATGGGTCGCATATACGACTACAAAGCCACATACAGCCAGTATCTTGAGCTTCGCAAGGAGCGCCGCGAACAGCAGATGAAGAAATACGAGGAACAGCAGAAGATGATAGCCGAGACCAAAGATTTCATCGAGCGCTTCAAAGGCACCTACTCCAAGACCTTCCAGGTACAGAGCCGGGTGAAGATGCTCGAGAAACTGGAACTCATCGAAGTTGACGAGGAGGATACAAGCCGCCTTCGCCTCAAGTTCCCGCCTAGCCCTCGCAGCGGCGCCTACCCAGTGCAGATGAGCGATGTGGCCATGTCGTTCGACGGCAAGAAGATATTCAGCGGAGTGAACCTCACCGTAGAGCGAGGCGACAAGATAGCCTTCGTAGGCCGTAATGGCGAGGGTAAGTCTACGCTGGTGAAATGCATCATGGGTCAGTTGCAGAACGAGGGCAAACTCGAACTGGGCCACAACGTACAGATAGGTTACTTCGCCCAGAACCAGGCCTCGCTTCTCGACGGTGAGCTTACCGTGTTCCAGACCATAGACGATGTGGCAAAAGGCGAAGTACGCAACAAGATACGCGACCTTCTGGGCGCATTCATGTTTGGTGGCGAAGACTCTACCAAGAAAGTAAAGGTTCTTTCGGGTGGCGAGCGCACTCGTCTTGCCATACTCAAGCTCCTGTTGGAGCCCGTCAACCTTCTCATCCTCGATGAGCCTACCAACCATCTCGACCTCAGGACAAAAGATGTGCTGAAGCAGGCCCTGCTGGATTTCGACGGCACGCTGATCGTAGTAAGCCACGACCGCGACTTCCTCGACGGACTCGTAAGCAAGGTCTACGAGTTCGGTCATGGAAGAGTACGCGAACATCTCTGCGGCATCTACGAATTCCTCGAAACCAAGAAAATGGAAAGTCTACAGGAACTCGAAAAGAAATGATCGGTCTGGCAGATTGCAATAATTTCTACTGTTCGTGTGAGCGGGTGTTTCGCCCCGACCTGACAGGCAAGCCCGTTGTTGTGCTGAGCAACAACGACGGATGCGTCATTGCCCGTTCCGAAGAAGCCAAGGCCTTGGGCTACAAGATGGGCGACCCCTTCTATCAGGTGAAGAGCAAGTTCGAGTCGGAAGGCGTAGCCATCTTCTCGAGCAACTACACCCTCTATGGCTCCCTGTCAAACAGAGTGATGTCAATGCTCTCCCATTATTCACCACGCATCGACCAATACTCCATCGACGAGAGTTTCTTCGAGGTGGACGAGTCCATGGCAGAAGCATTCTTCTTACAAGATTCCGACAACAAGCACCACCAGACAGCAGCGGTCAACGACCCCATCCTGCATCGCTATGGCGCAAGGATTTCGAGCGATGTACTCCGGGCTGTCGGCATCCCCATTTCGATAGGAATAGCCGAGACCAAGACACTTGCCAAGATAGGTTCCAAGTTTGCCAAGAAATACAAGGGTTACCAGGGATGCTGCATCATCGATACCGACGAACGGCGCCACAAGGCCCTCACACTCTTACCCATAGAAGACGTATGGGGAATAGGCCGACATACAGCCCGCCGACTCGACTACATGGGAATACATACAGCAGCCCAGTTTGCCGACAAGAAAGAGAGTTGGGTGAGAAGCCACTTCAACATCACCACAGTAAGAACCTGGAAAGAGCTGAATGGCGAGAGCTGTATCAGCATCGACGAACTGCCCCAGAAGAAGAGCATCTGCACGAGTCGCAGTTTCTCCGACGAAGGCATTTCCGACAAAAACGTGATTGAGGAAGCCGTGGCCAACTTTGCCGTGCGATGCACCGAGAAGTTGCGCCGACAAGGCAGTGTGTGTCAAGGCATTACCGTGTTTGCCTGGACATCTCGTTTCAACGGCAACGCCCCCGAATACACCCTACACGACTCCCTCGTGCTGCCCATAGCCACGCAGGCACAAGACGAGATAGTGGGAGCAGCCCTTACCATTCTGCGCAGCCGCTATCCCAAGCCCATCGACAGTCGCCCCGACCGTCCCGAGCTGACATTCCGGTTCAAGAAAGCAGGCGTCATACTCTGGCAGATATCTCCAGACAATCCCCGTCAGCAAGACCTCTTCGACCCCATAGACCGCCATCGTCAGAAAGCACTCATGGAAGCCATAGACGCCATCAACCGCAAGAACGGACATGGCACCATCCGCCAGGCCATACAAGGCACCTCCTGCCGCTTCGACCTGAAACGGGAATACATGTCGCAACGGTTTACAACAAACATCGACGAGATATTAAAAGTAAAGAACTGAAGAAGTTAATTTCAGGAGCAGCACGCCCTGAAAGGGCAGAAGCTCTTAGCCCAGGGCAGCGCCCTGGGTATAATGGCAATCTGCAAGGCGCCCTGTAAGGGCAAAAGCATTATAAATTGCCAGGAGTTTTAAAGCTTTTTCCCTTACAGAGCGACAGGTTTGCGAACAAAATAACCCAGGGCGATGCCCTGGGCTAAGAGCTTCTGCCCTTTCAGGGCGTGTGGGATAAAACTTGAGTAACTTCTATAACTTCTGAACTGCCGAATAAAAAAATATGGAAGACAAGATAAAACTAACCATTCATGCAGCTGGCATCGGAGAAAGACTACCGATTCCCCTTGCAGGACAAAGTGTGAAAGCAGGCTTTCCTTCACCTGCCCAAGACTATATGGAAGGAGAAATAGACCTCAACGAAGTACTAATACGTCATCGTGAGGCAACCTTTTATGTCCGCATATCAGGCGACAGCATGACAGGAGCCGGCATCCTTGACGGCGACCTTGCCATCGTCGACCGCCAGATAGAACCATCCAACGGCAACTTCGTCATAGCCTTCGTAGATGGCGAGTTTACCATCAAGCAATTCAAGATCGACGAAAGCGGAACCTTCGGCTGGCTCATTCCCTGGAACAAGGCCTACTCTCCCATCCGTGTCGACGAGACCAACCGCTTCATGATATGGGGCGTCGTCACCTATGTCATTCATCGCATAGCCGAATAAGAAAGAACAGAAATCAACAAACACAATAAAGGGGTCGCTTTCGACCCCTTTTTTGCTTATTCCGAAGTGTTGCCTGTTCCGAAGCGACGCTTATTCGCCATCGCCGCCACCGCTTGGAGTATCGCCACCGCCAGGGTTGCCACCGCTTGGAGTGTCGCCGCCCGATGGGGTGTTGCCTCCGCCAGGGTTGTCGCCCTTGTTGTCGGGATCCTCCACGTTGCCGCCGTCGGTAGAGGTCACCTTCTTGATCTCCTTGCCGTTGCGGTCGTAGCAAGTGATGCTGATGGAGGTGCTTGCCAACTCGTCCTTGATGTCGACGCTGGGGGTGAAGATGACGCGTCGTGCCGAGATTAGGTTGGTGGCCACGTCGGCTACGGCTGCCACACTCTTGGCGCGGACTCCGAAGCGCATGGTTCCGAGACCAGGAATTGCAACGGAGTGGCCCTCGGTGGCCCACGCCTTGATGACTTCTCCGGCTGCGTCCCAACAAGCCTGCATCACGCCTCTGCTGATACCGCTGCGAAGGGCAGCCTCCTTGATGACTTTGGCTGCTGAGAGCTTGCCGTAGATTTCTGTTGCGAGCACATAACGATAAGTGCCCTTCAAATCGCCCACTTGAATGAGGGTCTCTTTTGCTTTCAAATTGATTGCCATAATTGTTTAATTTTTAATGGTTAATAATTCATTTTCATTCCTGCTGATTTTCATCATGTGCGTTTTTTCGTCAAGACCAGAAGAACCAGCAGGATTGTTTTTTTACCTTTTTACTTTTTTACCTTTTTTTCCTTTAAAACCCTTTTTACCTTTTTACCTTTTTACCTTTTTACTTTTTTACCGAATCGTGATTGTCGGCACGAAGTGCGAGGAGTCGGCTTTGGTTGAGATGTTGTTCTCCTGTTGCTGTCGCTGGTTCTTTCCGATGACGAGACCGGCTGTGCACGAGCTCGACAGGAAGGTGACGATGGCGGAGCAGACGGCTACTACGAGGTAGCGGATGAATGCTTTCCAGTTGATGTTTGTCATTTTTTGTTTCCTTTCTTTTTTTAATGGTTAGACACTTTGTTTTTTTAAGGCATCAAGGCTCTTTTTACCTTTTTACCCTTTTACCTTTTTACCTTTCCAACTGGGGAAATTTTTCTTTCCAGTTAGGGAAGTGATTTTAGACGTCTTTTTGAATCACAATGCAAAGTTACGACATCCCGAATTGTCAGTCGGCACATACGGGTACATAGGGGTGTTTAAGGGTACTTTTTCTTTTAAAAAAAATATTTGCCCTCGATTTACGGCTCTCCGAGGAAGTCGATGATGATTTTTACCTGTCGTGGGTTGTACGACTTGCTATTGCTTTGGTAGCCCGTTATTGCGAGCTCATCCATGAGCGGTTTGTTGCGCTGGATCCACGCCTTGAGGTGTTTTCCCGCAGCCTGTGGCGTGCTGTCGGGAAAGTAAAGGAGCGCCAGCTCCTTCTTGGTGTAAGTTCTTATTTTAAATTCTTCCATGATGATTTTTTTAATTATTGATGTTACGGTTTTAGGAGTTTTTCTTCAGGAGTCCTTTACAGTTTTTAGGCACGGATTACACGGATTACACGGATTTTTTTTTAGAGAGATGATAATCGCTTTACTTGAAAATCGCTTTACTTATATTAGCACTTTAAATCCGTGTAATCCGTGTAATCCGTGCCTTATCTATTAGAATACGCCTCCCCGAAGTCCTTGCAGCCCACGGGCAGCTGGTGATGCACAAGCCCGGGCAACACCTCCCTGAGCTGCATGAAGAGGCTTTCGCCCGGAGCATCGCAGTCGGGAAACATGTGGAACGAGACCGCTTTCTCCCTGCTGAGCGAGCGCAACGTCTCCCTGTCCTCGTGCGAGAGCAGCGTGGCAGAAGGGATGGCGATGGCCTTGCGCCCCGACGAGAGCATCGCCCAACAGTCGCTGCAACCCTCGGTGATGAAAAGCTCGTCGCCCGCCTTCAGACGGTTGACTACGGGCAGGTTGTAGATGCTGCACCTCGCCCCTCGTGGGAATCGGAAGCGGGGAACGTCAGCCAACTTGCTGTAGTCGAGGTTCCGGTTCTGCACCCCGATGAGGTTGCCCTGCCGGTCGTAGTAGGGCGTGGTGAGCCAGTTGATGCCCTGTCGGTCGGTCCAGGAGGTGAGTCGGCACCAAGCCGCCACCCTCGGGTGGATGCGCCGCTCGTCGAAGAGGAAGCGCCTTGCCGCCCCGTTGAGCCATGGGTGCTCGAAGAGCCACAGGTATCGCGAGGCATCGAAGGAGCGTTGGCTTTCAGTCTGCGGCTGTGGCGTCGGTTTCCACTCCGTGAGGATGATGCTGTTGGCGTCGGCAAGCCATTGGCACGCCTTCGGAAAGTCGAGCCCGAGGTGTCGCATCACGAGGTCGATGGTTCCCATGCTCTCCTTCATGCACACAAAGCATCGGCAGGTGTTCCGCCTGGTGTTGTAGACGAGGCTGGCGTGATGATCGTCGTGGAAGGGACACAGACTCTTGTGCCTCGCCACGCGCAGTCCCATTCGCTCGGCGACCCCCTCAATGGGTAGGTCGCGGAGCTTTTGAATTTCATATTTTTCCATAAGCACATCCCCCTACCCCTTCAGATACTCCTGCGTCTTCGAGTAGAGTCCCGTCTGGGCAGAATAAGTGATGAACTTGCGGTGAGTCCAGACACGGAGCTGCCGGTTAGTACCCTCTTTCGACTTGCCGAGCGAGAGGCGCAGCGCTTCCAACTGTGCCTCGTTGAAGGTTTCGGGCAGGTCGTCTAAAAGATTCTTAGGTCCACGTCGCTGCGCCTCACCTGTACCCTCAGCATCCTGTCCGATCAGGTCGGCAAAGAGTTGCATCTTGCTCCACAGGTCGTGATAGACGAGCCACTCCACGAGTTCGCCCATCGCCTTCGTCCAAGTCTGCTTGTTGAGTATCCAGAGCAGACAGCCCGACTTCCATGCCGACACGAGCGATCGTTTCGACACATCCCACAGCGTGTCATCGTCCACCAGGTCGGCAAGCGAAGCCATGTCCTCAGCCATCTTGTCCACGAGTTTGTTGAGCGATTTGATGACGAAACTACCCTTGCAGATGGCGAGGCGGGCCATGTATCCGTCGAGCTTCTTATAGAACGACTCGTCGTACTTGCCCTGTCGGGGGATGCGCCCTTCACGAGTAGTGCGAGCCTTGTACGAGAAGACCATTCTGCCGAAAGTGCCGTTGAAAAGGTCGCTCTTGTAGAACTTGCGTGTAGCATAAGGAGTCGACGAGATGGTCATGTTCACCCTCAGCACCGGATTGCCCGTCACGCCGTCAGCCGTTGCTCGCAGAGCTCCTGCACGTGTCCTGTCGTAGATATTGCGCAGCATCTGGCTCACCTGCTTGTGCCCGCCACACATGCGGTCAGCCATCTCCACCTCAGGCAGGTTGAGGAACTGGGTACGTGCGCCCAGCATCTCGCATCCCATGGCGTTCTGCAGGAAAGCCGCATTGGTCACGTCCGATGGTGGAAACCAGAAAGCCACGTCGGGTCGCGCTGGCTTCTCCTTGTTGGCAGACTTCGTTTTCATCATCTTCTGCCATTCCACGAGCTTCGTCAACTCCTCCTCGTCGTGCTGACGGAAGTCCTTGCAGATTGCTTCAGTTATATTCGTAAACTGTCCTTTATTACAGCCCGAATCGGCCACGAGATTGCCCATCATGCCGCACATTTCCTTCCACGAGAGGTCGGGATACATGAATTTGGCTCCACTGACGTGTGCTCCGAGAACAGGGAAAATCATCGGAACGATAGGTTCGTGCATGTCATTTGATGCCTGTGAGAGCAAAAGTGACACAATTTCCGTTCCTTTTCCCAGTCTGGGCATCTTCGGAGCGGTCTTTTTTGAGATATTATACTTCATACTGATCTTTTCGTTTCTTGTTAAATGGTTGATTATTAGCCTTTTAGAGAAATTGCTGAGCTGTCTGCTGTTTCAGTTTCAGTTGTTTCAATTATTTTTTTGATGGTTGCGATTTTCCATTTTTTCAATTTTTATTATATTATATATATA
>CAVACC010000064.1:0-19218 GCA_963587495.1 Clostridia bacterium
CAACGGTTGTGCCTTCTACCTCGCAATATACAAATACGTTGTTCATTGTCTTTTCAAAATTATCCGATAATACTTTCGTTCAACAATTCCTTCATCAGTCCGTCGATGTCTTCATCGCTGCTGGTCAAGGTCTTGCTTTCCTTAGCCTGGAACACGATGTTCTTCACGGCCTTCACCTTGGTAGGTGAACCGCTCAGACCACACTGTGAAGGATCGCCGTCTACATCGGCTACGCTCCACTGGTTGAGAGTGAGGTAAGGACGCTCCTCATAGAGATTGGTCCAAGGCTCATCTCCCTTGCGCTCCATAGGACAAGATGCGTATTTGTATTTCATTACGAGCTTCACGTTGCATGGGCGGCATGGAGCTGCACTACCGTTTACGGTTATCACGAGTGGCAATGGAGCCTCTACGGTCTCGACACCTCCATCGATGAGGCGACGGACTGTGGCCTTGCCGTCTTCCACCTTCAGAATCTCCTCGGCATAGGTGACCTGGTTCAAGCCCAGCTTCTGAGCTACCTGTGGACCTACCTGTGCGGTATCACCATCGATAGCCTGGCGTCCACCGATCACGATGTCGACATCGCCTATCTTCTTGATGGCAGTGGCAAGGGCATAGGATGTGGCCAATGTGTCGGCACCGGCGAAGAGGCGGTCGGTAAGCAACCAACCTGTGTCTGCGCCACGGTAAAGACCCTGGCGAATCACCTCACCGGCACGTGGAGGACCCATTGTAAGAATGCCAACTGTGGAACCTGGATTCTGCTCTTTCAATCGAAGAGCCTGCTCCAATGCGTTCAAATCTTCAGGATTGAAGATGGCGGGAAGGGCTGCGCGGTTGACTGTGCCTTCGGCTGTCATCGCATCCTTACCCACATTTCTTGTGTCTGGTACTTGCTTGGCAAGTACTACAATTTTTAAACTCATATTAATAAAATGGTTATTGTTATTATTTCTAAGTTTGTTAGTGTTTCGTAAGGAACACAGCCGCAAAAGTAGCATTTTTTTGTGTATTACACAAATAAATCGGCAATTTTTTGGAAAAGAAGGGGAAAGAATGGAGTTCTGGGAAGTTTATAAAGGAGTTAAGGAGTTGACTCCTTAACTCCTTGTTTGGGTTGCCTCATAGAGGCCATCAACGATGGAGTCGGCTAATGAGATGTTGGGCACCATGATGTTGTCGCACTGCAGGTATTCGCAGGCTTTGATGAATATTTCTGCGGCAGGGATGATGACGTCGGCGCGGTCTTCTCGCAGGCTGAAGGAGATCTCGCGCTCTTCGATGCTCAGTGGCTGCATCATCTGGTAGAGGCGTTTCAACTCGGCGAGCGACAGCTCTTTGTTGGCATTCTTGCTGTGGCGTGCCAGTTTGTTGAGCTTGTTGATGTTGCCTCCCGATCCGATGATGCGGATGTTGCCATACTCCTCGGCGTATCTTGTGAGGTTCTGCTTGAAGAGGTCTTCGGTCTCGGCTGTCACTCTTCCGCTGAGTTGTCGCAGCGTACCCATGTTGTAGGAGAAGCTTTCGGCAAGGGTTCCGTTGTGAATGATGGAAACCTCTGTAGAGCCACCGCCCACATCAATGTAAGCAAAGTTGCCTTCGTTGGAGTCGGTCTTTTCCACCAGGTTGTTGTAGAGCAGTTGTGCTTCTTCCTGTCCCTTGATGATTTCGAGTTTGATGCCTGTCTGTTTCTCTATTTTCTTGAGTACTTTCTTGCCGTTCTCGGCGTCTCGCATGGCCGATGTGGCACAGGCCCGGAAGGCTTCCACGTCGTTGAGTTTCATAAACTGCTTGAAGCCTTTCATCATGTGAAGCATCATCTTTTCGCGTTCCTTGGATATCTTTCCTAAGGTGAAGACGTCCTTTCCCAGACGAAGGGGAACGCGTATGAACATGACTTTCTTGATACGGTCTTCCTCTCTGTGGGCTTCGGGGTCGAAGCGCTTGATGAGGAGTCGGGCTCCGTTGGAGCCGATGTCTATTGCTGCTAAATTCATTGTTGGATTTGATGTTTGATGTTTAATGTTTAGAAGTTAAAGAAGTTAAAGAAGTTAGAGAAGTTAAAGCCATATGCTTTTGTGGACTTGACCCTTCCCCATTCCCTCAAGGCTGTTGGCTTTAACTTCTAACGACCGAAGGGAGTGATAACTTCTTTAACTTCTCTAACTTCTTTTAAAAACCTTCTCAAACTCTACTTCTTGTATTCCTTGTACAGTTCTTGCTGACTGCGGAAAGGCTCACCCTCGACAAAGTTGTTGGTACCCTTGCCGTCGACGATGCGGCCATTCGTGGTATCTCTCATGCCATAAGAAATGGTGCGCATCAGGTCGGCCTGAAGCTCCTCGTCGTACACTGGGGTAAGCACCTCGATACGGTTCAGCAGGTTTCTCGGCATCCAGTCGGCAGAGCCAAGGAAGTATCTTGGTTTTCCGCCATTGGCAAAGATGAGGATGCGGCTGTGCTCCAAGTATCGGTCGATGATGCCCACACAGCGTATGTTCTCGCTCAGGCCCTTGATGCCCGGTACGAGTGAGCAGTTGCCACGTATCACGATGTCTATCTTCACGCCTGCCTTGGAGGCCTGGTAGAGCTTGGTCACCATGTCGGTATCGGTGATGTGGTTGATCTTGATCTTCACCCATGCCTCCTTGCCCTCGCCTGCATTCCTTATCTCGGTGTCGAGCATGCGGAGTATGCGGCTCTTCATGGAGTTGGGCGATACGAGCAGCTCGCTGAAGCGGAAGGGGGAGAAGGGACGGTCGATGAAGTCGAAGACCTTTGCCACCTCGTTGACGATCTTAGGACGGGCTGTCATCATCAGATAGTCGGTATAGATCTTGGCGTTGCCCTCATGGAAGTTGCCCGTTCCGATGCAGGCGATGTTACCTTTCTTGGATTCTATGTAGAGCAGTTTGGAGTGGATCTTCAGTCCTTCCACGCCAAAGATGACGTTGACGCCTTCCTCCTGCATTCGCTTGCTCCACTTGATGTTGCTCTCCTCGTCGAATCGGGCGAGCAACTCTACCACGGCTGTTACCTTCTTGCCGTTGCGGGCTGCTGTGATGAGTGCCTTTACCACCTTGGAGTCCTTGGCCAGACGATAGAGGGTGGTCTTGATGGATTTTACTTCGGGCTTGATGGCTGCCTCGCGCAATACACGGATGTAGCCGTTGAAGTTGTGATAGGGCACATGGATGAAGCGGTCTTTCTGGCGTATCTGGTCGAGGATGCTCTCGTTGGATATGAACTCGGGCTTCATGATGGGTGTCCACTTGTCGTATTTCAAGTCCTTGCGTCCACAGTCGGGGAACGACATCAGGTCCTTGTGGTTCTGGTATCTGCCACCGGCAAGTGAGGCGTCGAGCTCTTTGGTGTTGAGACGGTCGCGCAGTTTTCGCTGCATCTCACGTGGCATTTCGTGGTCGTAGATGACACGTACGGCGTCTCCCTTCTTTCGGCTGCTCACACCCAGGGCGATCTTTTCCATCGTGCCAAAGTCAGCATCGTTGTCCATCTCCATCTCGGCATCCTTGGTAAACTTGAAGCTGTAGGCGCGGTAGGTGCTTTCCTTGAAACCGAGGAAGACAAGGGGCAGACAGTAACGGATGACATCGTCGAGATACATGATGTTGTCGAAGCCGTCGCTGGAAGGTATCTTCACCCATCGTCCGTATATGCGGTCGGGCACTTTGACGATGGCGTATTTCTTCTTGTTGTCTTTCTTCTCGCATTTCTCAACGATGAGGTAGATGCGGTTGTCTTCCAGCACGGTGAGGTCTTCTATTTCCGACAGCCAGATGGGGTTGACAGAGCCATTGAGCTTGTCGTAGAAGAACTGCGACAGGAAGTCCTTCTGCTCGTCGTTGAGGCAGGCTTCGGTAACGAGGCGAATCTTGTGGGTTTCCAACTCTTCGAAAACTCTATCCACCGCCTCAGTATATTCTTTCGAATAAGATTCATTGAGCTTATTGATGGTTTTGAGTGATTTCTTGATCTGCTGTTCGGTATCTTTGTCGAGCTTGCGTTCCAGCATGCGGTTGAGTGACGCCACACGTACACGGAAGAACTCGTCGAGGTTGTTGGAGTAGATACCGAGGAAAGAGAGTCGTTCCAGCAGGGGGACAAACTCTTTTTCTGCTTCCTGTAGGATGCGATGGTTGAAATACATCCAGCTCACGTCGCGTTCTACGTATGCTTTTTTCATGACTTCCTGTTTTGTCATAATCTTGTATTGTTTGTTTGCTGATATTTTCAGAAGAATTTTCAGAAGTTATAGAAGTTAAAGAAGTTATCACTCCCTTCGGTCGTTAGAAGTTAAAGCCAACAGCCTTTCTTGCTCAAATTCTTGCGAGCTGTACGGTTGAAATTACCCCATACGCCCTGAAGGGGCAGAAGCTCTTAGCCCAGGGCATCGCCCTGGGTTGTTACGGGCGTTAGCCTACGCCCTGTAAGGGCAAAAGCTTTAAGTTTTGCCTGGAGTTTTAAAGCTTTTGCCCTTACAGGGCGCCTTGCAGATTGCTATTATACCCAGGGCGCTGCCCTGGGCTAAGAGCTTCTGCCCCTTCAGGGCGTGCTGTTGACTACTTCTTTTCCTGCTTCAGGTCTTTTTTCTCCTGCTTCAGGGTTTTCTTCTCCTTCTTCAGGTCTTTCTTCTCCTCTTCCTTTGCTGTATCTTTCTTCTCCTTCTTCAGATCTTTCTTCTCCTGCTTCTGTTCCTTCTTTTCTTTTTTAGGAGCATCGGCTTTCTTGTCTTTGGGAGCATCCTGCTTCTTGTCCTCTTTCTTGTCCTGCTTCTTCAGGTCTTTTTGTGGGGCAGGGGTGACAGTAGCTGTTGCATTATCGGCAGGCTTCTCGAGTACAAGGAAGTCGGTATCGCCGTCGATGAAGTGCAGGGCTTTGCGGAATGTCTTGCTGGTTCCGGCAGGAACGATGATGTCGTGCAGTTGGTCGCAGTCGTCGAAGGTGTGGCGGCTCAACTTGGCAGGAACGCCTGCGAAGGTTATCTTCTTGAGCTTGTCGCACTCGGCAAAGGCATAACTTTTTACCTCCTTCACGCCGGCGGGTACATAAACGTTATCCAGTTCATCACAATCGTAGAAAGCATCGTGTTCTATTTCTTTCACACTGTTGGCAATAATGATGTTCTTGAGTTGCTTTTTGCCACGGAACGCCATTTCGCCAATGGTTGTCACTCCCTCTGGAATGTGGAAACTCTCAGCTTGACTCATGCAGTAAACGAGGCGCTTCTTGTCGGCTGTGTAAACGGCATCACCGGCAAACTCGAAGCTGTCGCTGTCGATTTTCTGCAGGGCGAGGTTGAGTACTAAACTTTCAAACTTTCCGTCCTTTTTGGATTTCTTTTTGAGAATCTCTAAGATTGCTTTCTTGTTCTCTTTCATCTATTCAGAATTTAAAATGTTTTGTCTTTGTAATCCGGGTGCAAAGGTACAACGATATTTAGAAAGAGCAGGCGCAAAAGCAATTACGTGTTTGTGACGATGATGTTACAAAGGTGTTACATGGAGGGAAAGGCAGGAGTTAAGGGAGTTAAAGGAGTTAAGACAACAGTCTTCTTGTGAAAGATGTGGAAATCAGGTTAGAGTGGTCAACTAAAATCGTAAAACCACCATCTGTATCCTGAAAACCACCAGATAAATCTATGTTCTAAAGTTTGGAACTTATGTTCTAAAGTTTGGAACTCAAGTTCTAAAGTATCGAACTTATGTTCTAAAGTTTAGAACATAGATTTCAAAGCGAAAAGAAAACATTTTTATTGCTGTCAAGACAAGAATGAATAGGTGGTATTTTAAATTGTTACGCTTTTGTAACATCTGTGTTGTAGAATAGAAATATAATAGTTGTAACTTTGCACCCGAACGACCGAAGGGAGTGATAACTTCCCTTAACTTCTTTAACTTCTTGAAAATATCATTATAGAATAATATAATAATGTAAGATATGAACAAAAAAATGACGACCATGCTGTTGCTTTCGATGTTGACAGCGGCTGTTTATGCTCAGAACGATGAAGAGGAGGTAGACAGAACACCAAAGATAGGCGGAACCATTCGCTCGAAGTATGAATACCAAACCGAGGAGGGCGAGGGACGCTTCGAGGTTCGTACAGCCCGTGTCAGTGTGTCGGGAAATGTGACCAAGGAGGTGAGCTACAAGGCAGAGATAGACCTCTGCGATGAGGGAAAGATCAAGATGCTTGATGCCTACACACGTATCAAGCCCTGGAGCACCCTGCAGTTTACCATCGGTCAGGAGCGAGTTCCCTTTACCATTGATGCTCACCGTTCTCCCCATCAGCAATATTTTGCCAACCGTTCGTTTATCGCCAAGCAGGTGGGTAACGTGCGTGACGTGGGTGCCGAGATTGGTTATACATGGAATGTCGGTTTCCCCATCGTGGTGAATGCGGGTGTGTTCAACGGATCGGGTCTTACCAATCAGAAGGACTACTGGACCAAGGGCGTCAACTATTCTGCCAAGGCACAGTTCCTTTTCCCGAATGTCAACCTGGTGCTGAGTACTCAGAAGATCAAGCCATCCGACGTGACAGTGAATATGTATGATGCAGGTCTTACCTTCCACTATGGTGGTTTCATCGCCGAGGTGGAGTATCTCTACAAGCATTATTCTCATAACGCCTTCCACGATGTGCATGCCTTCGATGGTTTTGCCTGCTACGACATCCCTGTTCGCACACGACTGATCAAGAAGGTTTCGCCCTTGGTGCGTTATGATTTCATGAGCGACCACAGTGACGGTTCCCGTTACAATGCGACCGACGACGATTTGGGCGAGCTGATCATCAACGACTATAAGCGCCATCGTGTGACCGGCGGTGTTACGTTGAGTCTGTCGAAGCCATTTATCTCCGATATCCGCATCAACTATGAGAAGTATTTCTATCGTGAGGGCGGTATTGCCAAACCTTCGGAGAAAGACAAGATAGTAGTAGAGTTTATGACTCGTTTTTAGTAAATATGTGTTTTTCTGGTTAATACGAAAATGTGCGTGTGCTTGTCCGTTGATGGATGAGCACACGTTTTTTATATGGGTAAGTGATGCTTTTTGGAAAGAAAAGTTTGGGAGATAGAAAAGAATGTAGTACTTTTGTTGAGGGAAAGGGGAGAAGGATAGGGAATTATTTGGAGGAGTTAAGGAGTTAATGGAGTTAAGGAGTTAAGACAAATGCTTTTGTGGACTTAGTATGCACTCACAAATGCTGTTGGCTTTAACTTCTAACGACCGAAAGGAGTGATAACTTCTTGAAAAACCTTCTTGAGTAAAAAAAATACGAAAATGAAAGAAAACAACAAGATAGCGGGTTCTGTCAAGGCCATAGCCTTTGATGCCGACGATACGCTGTGGGCATTGCAGAACTATTTTGAAGACGTGGAGGACGAATACTGTGACTTGCTTTCAGACTATGGAAGCAAGGAGGAGATATCTGCCTCGCTCTTCGAGACAGAGAGCGGTAATATGGAAGACCTGGGATATGGCGTGAAGGCCTTTACCATCTCGCTGGTGGAGAATGCCGTGAAGGTGAGTCAGGGCGAGGTGCCTGCCAAGCTGATAGGGCGAATCGTGGAACTGGGCAAGACCTTGCTGAGGCTTGATGCCCGTCCTTTGGAGGGCGTGGAGGAGACACTGGCAAGGCTCAGGCAGACGCGTCATTACAAGCTTGCGGTATTCACCAAGGGTGAGTTGCAAGACCAGGAGAACAAACTGTGGCGTTCAGGATTGCAACGTTACTTTGATGTGGTGAGCATCGTGAGCGACAAGACGCCCGAGGCTTATCGAAGACTCTGCCGTGAGCTGGAGGTAAAGCCAGAAGAGCTGGTCATGGTGGGCAACAGTTTCAAGAGCGACATTGTGCCTGCGCTGAAGATTGGTGCCTCGGCTGTTCATATACCTTTCCATACGACATGGGCGCATGAAAAAACGGAGGAGTTCGCTCACGAACGCCTCCGTCGCATTTCCCGTTTCGAGGAAATCATGGATATCTTGTAAGAAGTTTTTAGTCTCGGTGAATCACGGTGCCACTGGCCTGATGGGTGGCGAGAACCAGCACCTCGGCTATTTGAACATGCTCGGGAGCGCAGGCGGCATAGAATGCCACGTCGGCAATGTCGTCGCCCGTCAATGGCTCGATGCCACGGTAAACATTGTCGGCACGTTGGCTGTCACCATGGAAACGGATGTTGGAGAAATTGGTCTCTACCAGTCCCGGCTTGATGTTGGTTACGCGAACGCGTGTATGAGCCACGTCGATGCGCAGACCGTCGGAGAGGGCTTTTACTGCACTCTTGGTGGCACAGTAAACATTTCCGCCCGCATAGGCAGCATCGCCTGCCACACTTCCGATGTTGATGACATGACCACGATTGCGTTCCACCATGCCGGGAACGATGAGTCGGGTCATGGTGAGCAGACCTTTAATGTTGGTGTCGATCATCTGGTCCCAGTCGTCGAAGTCGCCTTCGTACTCAGGTTCCAAGCCTCGTGCCAGTCCTGCATTGTTGATCAGGACATCGATGTTGCGCCATGCCTCCGGGATATAGTCTACCGCCTTGCGAGCCGCCTCTCTGTTGCGCACGTCGAAAGCCAGTGCCAGCACTTGGACACCTTCCTCTTCGAGTTCCTGTTTCAGAATTTCCAACTTACCTGTGTTGCGGCCTGTGATGATGAGGTTGTAGCCTCCTTGTGCGAATCTTCGGGCGCATCCTTCGCCAATACCGCTTGTGGCGCCTGTGATAAGAGCTATTTTTCTTGCCATGATTATTATGTTTTTGGTGTATTAATGTTTTCTTTTGCCTTAACTCCTTAAATTACAATATCAGGATCCTCGCTTCGGCATTGCCCATTTTCTCGATCTCGTTCATCGGCCGGTGGAAGTAAACACTCTGCAGGGCTTTGTTGATGATGCCATGACCTACGGCAAGAATGGTCTTGCCGGGATAGGTGACGCGAAGCCAGGTGATGAAGTTTTGAGCCCTCGACTTCATGCTTTCTATCGACTCGATATCGTCGGGCCAGTCTTTGGGGTCTTGGGGCAGGGTAGGGATAAACTTGCCTGTGAAGCTTCCCCAGTCGCGTTCGCGCAGCAGAGGAGTGGTAATCACCTCAGCATGATGGGCACGGGCAATGATCTCGCAAGTCTGAATGCTGCGCTTCAGGTCGCTCGATACGAATACGTCGATGGGATGGTCGGCCATGCGGGCTGCCACTTCCTCTGCCTGGGCAATACCTTTGGCATTGAGTTCGCCGGGTGTCTGTCCCTGCATGATGCGGGCTGCATTGTCGGTCGTCTCGCCATGACGAACCAAGTATAATGTTGTAGTCATGTAGATATCAATAGTTTTTGCTTACAAAAGTACTAAAAAAAATAGATTTACCTATCTATTAAACTGTTTTTTCCTTCGTTTTTCCGAAAAAAGTAGTAACTTTGCATCATTATAAAGATAAAAAGGTAGTGATTGTAGTCGATAAGTCGAAAGCATTACCCAAAATAACAGTCAGAATTATGTATAGATACAAAACTCTCATACTCCTCGTCTTTGCCGTTGTCCTGCTTGCCGCCTGCAAGAAAGGACCACGCCCACCACGTCCTAATATCAACCTGCCCATCAGCACGTCGAAGCCAGCCAAGGGCGATCGTGCCATCTACGGACTTGCCTGCATGGGATGTACCGACAGCGTGGTGGTGCTCTTGCCCAACAGCGGCGGAGACCCTGTGCGCTACAATATATTGGAGGCTACCCGCCAGCATCAGGTGTTTGGCGATATAGAGATAGGCGACTGGATATGTGTGTTGCCGGTAGAGGGAGAGAAGAACCGTGCCAGAATGGTGGTGGATCTCGACAAGCTGAAGGCTACATGGACCTATCAGGTGATGCCCCATCTGCGTGACCTGAGTCATCTGTCACGCCGTCAGCAGGCACGCATCCTTGCCAATATGCCCGACAGCATCGTGGAGACCTATATGGTGCCACGCGAATATGGTTTCACACTCAAGCGTATGGGCGAGGCCCGCTCGGTGGGCTTTGTCATGCAGAACAGTACGGTGGAGGATGACAGTCCGGTGGAGTATCCCGAGGTGCCACAGTATACAGAGTGGCATGCCTACAATGGCAAGCTGCTGCTTGTGAGGGGACGCTACGAGGTACAGGACATCGTGTTCAACGAGAAGCCTTCGACAGATACCCTCTCTTTCGTCTATATGAAGAAAGACTCGCTGGTGCTCAGCGACTCGCAAGGCAAAACATACACTTATCACCGCAAGGCCAATGCCCATGATGTGAATGCCGCAGCACGTGCCGCAGCAGCGAAGCAGGCCAACAGAATGAAACAGGAACTGAAATAATGATAGACAAACCGACCATAGCCCGAATCATGGACGCCACCAACATCGTTGACGTGGTGTCGGAGTTTGTGTCGCTCAAAAAACGCGGCGTGAACTATATCGGTTTGTGCCCTTTCCATAATGATTCGCATCCTTCCTTCTCTGTTTCGCCCGCACGCGGCATCTGCCATTGCTTCACCTGTGGAAAGGGAGGCAACGCCATCAACTTCCTGATGGAACTGGAACAGATGACCTATCCCGATGCGCTGCGCTGGTTGGCCAACAAATATCACATCGAGATCAAGGAGCGGGAGCTGACAAGCGAGGAGAAGGAGAAGGAGAGCGAACGGGAGTCGATGTTCATCGTCAACGAATGGGCATCGCAATACTTCGAGGACATCCTGCAGAACGATGTGGACGGACGGGCCATCGGTATGCAGTACTTCCGCAGCCGTGGATTCCGTGATGACATCATCCGCAAGTTCAGGCTGGGGTTTGATCCCAACAGCAGAACGGCCTTGTATGACGAGGCAATCAAGAAAGGCTATAACCCCAAATACCTGGTGGCAACGGGCCTCTGCTTCAAGGTGGACAAGGACGAGGCCTCCAACAAGAGCGGAGAAGACAAGTATCTCGACCGATTCTCGGGACGAGCCATCTTCCCCTGGTTCAGCGTGAGCGGCAAGGTGGTGGCGTTCGGAGGCCGTGTGCTCGACAGCCGTACGAAAGGAGTCAACCAGAAGTATGTCAACTCGCCCGACAGCGATATCTATCACAAGGAACGCGAGCTCTATGGGCTCTATCAGGCCAAGAAAGCCATTGCCAAGGAAAACTGTGTGTACATGGTGGAGGGCTATACCGACGTCATCTCCATGCACCAATGCGGTATAGAGAATGTGGTGGCCAACTCGGGAACGGCACTCAGTGTGCACCAGATAAGGCTCCTGCACCGTTTCACCAACAATATCGTGTTGCTCTATGATGGCGATGCGGCAGGTGTGCATGCTGCCCTGAGAGGTACCGACATGCTTTTGGAGGAAGAGATGAATGTGAAGGTACTCCTGCTGCCCGACGGCAATGACCCCGACAGTTTTGCACGCAGTCATACGGCAAGCGACTTCAGAAAATATATCGAGGAAAACCAGACAGACTTCATACAATTCAAGACCCATCTGATGCTCAAGGGCGTTACCGACCCAGTGAAGCGAAGCGAGGCCATCAACTCGATCGTGGAGAGCATCTCGAAGATAAAGAACCAGATAACGCGTGCCTCCTACATCACCGACTGCTCGCACCGCTTAGGCGTGAGCGAGGCCATCATCGTGAATGCGCTCAACAACTTTGTGCGCAACGGTCTCAGCGAACAGGTGAAGGAAGAAAGACGGGCTGCAGGCCTTCGCGACCAGGTGGTGCAGCAGGCAGCGCAGGCGGGACAGCAGATGGGAGGAATGACTCCCGAGGCCAAACTGCGTGAGGTGGAAGACCTCATCATACAGATTGTGATTCATCATGGCGAGGAACTCATCGTCGTGAAAGACTCTGAACAGCAGGATGTGGAGTTGCCTGTGGCACAATACATCTTGCTCGATATGCAGGGCGATGGTTTCGAGTTTCACAACCCTATATATAATAAGGTGTTGCACGAGGCTGTGGAACATATAGATGACGAGGGCTTCAAGGCAGAGACCTACTTTGCCAATCATCCCGACCCTGCCGTGAGCCGACTGGCGGGCATGATGACGGGCGAACAGGAGGTGTCGACAGCCAGTCTGCAACTCAAGTTGAACCCCGAAAAGCTCAGGCAGATGGTGTTTAAGGACATGCTGAGTTTCCGTACTCATTACATAGCCCAGCGCCTGGTAGAGGTGAGACAGCAGTTCGTGCAGAACCCCAACAACATGGAACTGATAGCAGAGTTCACCAAGTTGAAGCAGATGAACAGTCTGCTGGCGGCGCAAGCCAACTTCATCTTCAACTAAGCGGAGAGTGAAAAGGTAAAGGTAACCAACGGAGCGTAGTAAAAGGGCAACACTCAGCATTCAAGATAGAAGATATGATATATTTCCACTGGATATATTTGTTAGTGTATGCGCTGCTTACCATCCCCACTGTCGTGGCGGTACTGATGGACAATAAACAGCCAGCGAAGACCATAGCCTGGATTATGGTGCTGCTCTTTATGCCCTTTCTCGGCATCGTGCTCTATGTGTTCTTCGGGCAGGACATCCGTAAGCAGCGGCTCATCAGCAACCGTTCCATGGACCAGCTCACCAAGCGCTCGATGCTGGAGTTTGCCGAGCAGGAGAACCTGCATCTGCCTGCCGACAGCCAGCCCCTGATGAGGCTCTTTGCCAACCAGAACTGGGCGCTTCCGTTCAAAGACAATCAGGTGGAGGTCTATACCGATGGCTATGGTTTCGTGTTCAGTCTGCTGCAAGCCATCGGCAGGGCGGAGAAGCACATCCATATAGATACCTATATCATAGAGGACGACCCCTTGGGAAATCTGATAGCCGATGCTTTGATAGACAAGGCCAGGCAGGGTGTGGAGGTACGTCTGATATATGATGATGTGGGCTGTTGGCGCGTCAGCGATTCTTTCTTTGAGCGTATGCGCGATGCCGGAATAGATGTTCATGCCTTTATGCCGGTACGGTTTCCGGCCTTTACCAGCAAGGTGAACTATCGCAACCACCGCAAGTTGTGTGTGGTAGACGGCAAGGTGGGATTCATAGGAGGTATGAACTTGGCCCTTCGCTATGTGAAAGGAAGAGGCGGAAGAGCCTGGCGCGACACGCATCTGCGCATAGAGGGAGGTGGCGTTTATGCCATACAGCGAGCATTCTTAGTAGATTGGTATTTCGTAGACCGCACGCTCATCACCGACCGACGTTATTATCCGCCTGTCGATGCGGCTATCCGCAACAACTGTCTGGTGCAGGTGGTGACCAGCAGTCCGGTAACTCCCTGGCCCGACATCATGCAGGGCTATGTGCGCATCCTGTTGCAGGCACAGTACTATGTATACATCGAAACCCCTTATTTTCTTCCTACCGAACCCGTGCTCTTTGCCATGCGCACAGCAGCTTTGGCGGGTGTGGACGTGAGGCTGATGGTGCCACGCCATACCGATGCAAGGCTGGTGGAGTGGGCTTCGCGGTCATACATGATGGAAGCCATAGAGGCAGGAGTGAAAGTGTATTTGTATGAGGCGGGATTCAACCACAGCAAGCTGTTAGTGAGCGATGACAAGATATGCTCGTGTGGAAGTACGAATGTGGACTTCCGCAGTTTTGAGAACAACTTTGAGGCCAATGCTTTCTTCTTCGACACAGACATGGCCTTGCGAATCAAAAAAATATTCCTGGAAGATGAGGCGCATTGTCAGTTGACCGACGATGTGACTTATTACATCAAGCGTCCCTTCCTGAAGCGCCTCTTCGAGAGTGTCGTTCGCTTACTGTCTCCACTGCTTTAGATGATTATCTGAAGATAGAGAAGTTGACACTGCCATAGCTTCTGTGTTCTAAGAAGCGGGGATGGTCGGAGAAGTCGTAGTTCTTGCCGTGTTCGAAGACGAAGATACCTCCCTCGTTGAGCAGGTCGCCTTCGAGGATGAGCCGGGGAATCTCGGGCAGTTCCTTGAGTGCATAAGGAGGGTCGGCAAAGATGAAATCGAACTTCTGATGACAGCTCTTCAGGAAGCGGAACACATCGCCACGGATGAGCAGGTCGCTCTCATCGCCCAACTTCTTGAAGCACTGGCGTATGAAGTTGGCATGGTCTCTGTCGGCCTCGACGCTTACCACCCGGCTGCATCCTCGTGAAACCAGTTCGAGCGATATGCTGCCTGTGCCTGCGAAGAGGTCGAGGGCGACAGCATCCTCAAAGTCTATATATCCTTGCAGTACATTGAAGATATTCTCTTTGGCAAAATCGGTGGTAGGACGTGCCTTGAAGGTACGTGGAATATCAAAATGTCTTCCTTTATATTGTCCTGTTATGATGCGCATTCTTTTGTTGAGTGTGATGTTGGTTGTGATGTATTGTGTTGAGTGAGGCACCCGCAAGGGTGGCTTTCCTACTTGCTGAGGTAGAGCGCCTGCAGATCGAAAGGTATGTTCTTGATTTCGGTAAGCGGTGCCCGGTTGAACTCGGCAGCAGGGTTGAGAAGGTAAGTCTTCTGAATGTAGAGCTTGGTGTTGTGGATGAACCAGTCCTTGTCAGGCACATCGCCCACAACGTGCAGCTCGTCTCTCTTCTGGTCCATGCCGAGCTGTTTCCATACATAGAGGATGAAGTAGATGGCATCCTTGGCATGAGTGGTGGCATAGGAGTTGAAGAACTTGAAGCGGTTCTTGTCGAAGCAGAAAATGTCGAGTTTGCCGTCGTGGAAATAGGTGAACAACTTCTTTTGCAAGCCCACGAAGCTGCGCTGGTGCAGATGGTTCCATACGGGTTGCAGCACAGGAGTGAAGCGCACGTCGGCAAAGTTGTCCTCCATCACCGTTCTCAAGTCTTTGTTGAGAGGGAAGAGAGCCACGGCGTTGAGCTGAGGCTGTACTCTGTGCATGATGATGTCGCTCTCGTGCTCCTCGAAGCTGTATTGATAGAAAGTCTCTTTCTGTTTCTCGTCGAACTCGTCGACAGGGACGAGCAAGACAGGGGCGTCGATGAAGAGGCGTGCCTTCCTGTAACCGCGTAACAGCAGTTCGCTTTCCTTGAAAGCCTGTCTAAGGTTGGCTGCCATTGATACGCCACTCTTCATGGCATAGGGTTCGTATGTCACTTGGCGTTCGCCTTCTGCTACCGAGAAGCTGAGGCTGTTCTTGCCGGCACGGATGGTGAGTCGTGTCTGCAGAAGTTTTGTTGTGTTATTGTTACCAGTTGCCTGCATTGTCGTTGTTTGTTGTGATGTCTCCAATTTTTAGTCCCGGGAAGCGTCCTGCCATGTTGGCATTGTCGGTTTCCTGCTGTATGGCATCTTCGTTGAGGCCATCCAAGTATTCCTCGTATGTGGCTCCACATTCCATGAGCGGTATCTGTTTGCCGTTCTTGGTCACGATGGTGGTTGCCGAGAGCGAGAATCTCTTGTTGTCAGAGAAGGGGATGTACTGCATATCCCTGTCGAGCCATTTCCCCTTGATAAGCGTGGCGAAATCGCCGGTGTAGGTTCCGTGCCGCCTCTTGTAGTTTTCCTCGGCAGTCCTTATCTTCATGAGCCTTTGCTTGACTGCCGTCTCCCTTTGTTCCTTTTCCTTCTGGAAGTGGATGGGTTGCCATATACTGAGCAGGCAGAGCGTCAAAACCACGAGCACACAGGCTGCCAGGATAGAATTGTTGCTTATTTTCTTTCTCATTTCAAAAAGTATTGTTACTTTTGCATGGTGCAAAGATACAATTTTTTTTTGAGTTATGGTCATTGAATCCCTAAAATATAAGATATTGCAACAGTTTGGCTTTGCTCCCACGCAGGAGCAGGGGCAGGCGCTCGATACTTTTGTCAGTTTTCTGACCGACCGCGACCCTCAGGCAGTGATGATATTGCGAGGCAGTGCCGGTACGGGAAAGACCTCGCTTTCGGGAGCCATCGTGCGTACCCTGCTGCAGATACGCCAGAAGGTGATGCTCCTTGCCCCTACGGGCAGGGCTGCCAAGGTGTTCTCGCTGGGCAGCGGGGCTCCTGCCTATACCATCCATCGCCGCATCTACAGAGAGAAGGCTTTTGCCGGTGTTGACGGGCAGTTCAGTCTGAACGACAATCTTTACACCGACACGCTCTTCATGGTGGACGAGGCTTCGATGATTGCCAATATGGGGCTGGGAGGAACAACTTTCGGCAGTGGCTGTCTGCTCGACGACCTGGTGAAGTTTGTGTATCAGGGACATAATGACCGCCTGCTGCTCATAGGCGACAAGGCACAGTTGCCCCCTGTGGGCGAGGAGGAGTCGCCTGCCCTCAGCGCATCGGTGATGGAGGGATACGGTCTGAAGGTTTACGAGTGCGACCTCAATGAGGTGTTGCGACAGAGTCAGTCGTCGGGCATCCTCTATAATGCCACCCTCATCAGGCAGATGATAACCCATGATGCTGTGACAGGACTTCCGCTGATACGCTTCAAGGACTTTGCCGATATCGTGATGATGCCGGGAGCAGAGCTGGTGGAGAGTCTTGGCGACAGTTATCATCATGTGGGGATGGACGAGACGATGGTCATCACCCGAAGCAACAAGCGCGCCAATATATATAATAATGGTATCAGGAACATGGTGCTCGACCGTGAGGAGGAACTCTCGTCGGGCGATATGCTCATGATCGTGAAGAACAACTACTTCTGGACGGAGAAGGAGAAGAAGGAGAGCGGGGAGGGAAGTGCCGGTGCTGTTCCTGCCTTTCTTGCCAATGGCGACAGGGCGAAGGTGTTGAGGGTGAGCAACTATATCGAGCTGTATGGGTTCCGCTTTGCCACATTGCTGCTGCAGTTTCCCGACTATGATGATTACGAGATGCAGGTGACGGGTATGCTCGACACCTTGCAGAGCGAGGCGCCAGCCCTTACCCACGAGCAGCAGGAGGAGCTCTTCAGGCAAGTGGAGGAAGACTATCAGCACTTTGTTCCATTGAAGGCCGACCGCATGAAGTCTATTCGTCAGGATGCTTATTTCAATGCCCTGCAAATCAAGTATGCCTATGCCGTGACCTGCCATAAGGCACAGGGCGGACAATGGGCGCATGTATATGTGGACCAGGGATATATGACCGACGATATGCTTACTCCCGACTATATTCACTGGCTCTATACAGCCTTCACGCGTGCCACCGATAAGCTGTTTCTGGTCAACTGGCCCAAGGAGCAAACCAGCGAACCAACAGACCTGTAGGCGAGTAAAGTATTGAACTTCTGAACTTGCGAAAGTGAATAAAGTAGATTTTTAGGCTTAAATCTTGATTATTTGCATAAAAAGTCGTACTTTTGCAGCATTATAGATAGGTACTGTGTTTTTTTTAAACCGAAACTTAAATAAAAGAAATAAATGGAACAGAAGAAAGTAGCCCTTATCACGGGTATCACAGGCCAGGATGGTTCTTACCTGGCAGAGTTGTTGTTGGAGAAAGGTTATGATGTTCATGGCACGATCCGCCGTTCGTCAGTCGACTATCGTGAGCGTATCGCCCACCTGGAAGGCAAGCCCAACTTCCATCTTCACTATGCCGATCTCGGCGACTCTATGAGTATCATCCAGGTGATGAACAAGGTGAAGCCTACCGAGGTTTACAACCTGGCTGCTCAGAGCCACGTACAGGTAAGTTTCGATTCTCCTGAGTTTACTGCCGATGTAGACGCCACAGGTGTGCTCCGCATCCTTGAGGCCATCCGCCAGTGTGGACTGACAGATACCTGCCGTATGTATCAGGCTTCCACTTCCGAGCTCTATGGCAAGGTGGAGGAGGTTCCTCAGAATGAGAATACTCCATTCCATCCTTATTCGCCATACGCTGTTGCCAAGCAGTATGGTTTCTGGATTGTGAAGGAGTATCGTGAGGCTTACAATATGTTCTGCTGTTCGGGTATCCTCTTCAATCACGAGAGTGAGCGCCGTGGCGAAACCTTCGTGACACGTAAGATCACTCTTGCCGCAGCCCGCATCAAGCAGGGTAAGCAGGATAAGTTGTATCTGGGCAACCTGGATTCATTGCGCGACTGGGGTTATGCCAAGGACTATGTGGAGTGTATGTGGCTCATCCTCCAGGCAGAGAAGCCAGAGGACTTCGTCATTGCCACCGGCAAGCAGCACTCTGTTCGTGAGTTCGCTCAGTTGGCTTTCCATTATGTAGGTATCGAGCTGAAGTGGGAAGGCAAGGAAGAGAACGAGAAGGGTATCTGTGTGGAAGGTCCTGAGGAGTTGATCGGCAAGACTCTCGTCGAGGTGTCTCCCGATTTCTACCGTCCTACCGATGTTGTCAATCTCTGGGGCGATCCTACCAAGGCAAAGGCCAAGCTCAACTGGAATCCCAACACCACTTCTTTCGAAGACCTTGTCAAGATCATGGTAGAGAGTGATATGGCCAAGGTTGCCGCCGAGGATGCCGGCCAGAAGGTTCGTTGCAATCTGGCTGAGTACTTGGAGAAGGGTATCGTGAAATAATCAAGAGTTTTATTTTTCAAGAATTAGAGAATTACAGAGTTCTATTTGGTGTCTCTTTTTGAAGATAAATAACTGAACTTTCGCAAGTGGTTTAAGTACGGGCTGAAGGCCCAAAAGCTCCTAGCCCAGGGCATCGCCCTGGGTATAATAGCAATCAGCAAGGCGCCCTGTAAGGGCAAAAGCTTTATGTATTGCCTGGAGTTTTAAAGCTTTTGCCCTTACAGGGCGACAGGTTTGCGCCCAAAATAACCCAGGGCGCTGCCCTGGGCTAAGAGCTTCTGCCCCTTCAGGGCGTGTGGGGCACAAAACTTGCGAAACTTCAATAAATAAGAATTTTCTTTGTTAATGCAGGTTTAAATATGGATATTTGTATATCTCTAATTCCTGTAATTCTTGACTAAATAAAAAATAAAAAAAGAAAATTCTTGATAAAAATAGAAATATGTCATTAAGCAAAGATTCTAAGATTTATATTGCAGGACACCACGGACTGGTGGGTTCTGCAATCTGGAACAACCTCGAGAAGAGAGGTTATCACAATCTTGTAGGCCGTTCGCATAAGGAACTCGACCTGACAGACCAGTATGCCGTACAGAAGTTCTTCGATGAGGAGAAGCCCGATGCAGTGGTCTTGGCAGCAGCCTTCGTGGGAGGTATCATGGCCAACTCGCTCTATCGTGCCGACTTCATCATGCAGAACATGAAGATGC
>CAVACC010000065.1:0-18899 GCA_963587495.1 Clostridia bacterium
ATGATTCTTTCATGTAATTGAAACTTTAGGAGTCAACCATATTTACAAAAAGACACATATAGGTATGGTCTGACTCTGATAAAGCAAAAGGCGTACTGCTTTGTGGGCTTCTGCGGGTTTTTGTGTAATCCATTTTTATAATTAGTGCTGCAATTTTTATAATTAGTGCTGCAACAAAAATGCCTACTTATGGCACAAATGTGCCTGGCTTGGGGCACATTTTGCCCTTTAAGACGCAATTATACAGAAAGGGAAGTGATATTACCAACTATTGGTGCTATTTCCGCCGAGAAGCCGGAGGTAGTGATTTTGATGAATCACATCCCTCTTACAGCTTGGCTACGGCATCAATCCAAGGTGCTGATTGATTCCTTGGAGATTTCAAAAATGTGTTGTTGTGTTGAAGACTTGAAACGGTTTATTGTGAATTTACCATGCTGCTTGGGGCAGGGGTGTTGTCACAATTGATGTTATCATCATTTTCGATTGCAAAATTATCATTTTATATAATGTGTAGGGTGGAAAAAATATTTTTTAGTGGTGAAAAAATGTTGAATGTCCGAAATTTGTTATTTTTTGTAACATGCCTGGCTAATTATTGAACCTTTTTACTTAATATTTCTCAATTAAAATGTTGTTTTGCAGAAAAAATGTGTATCTTTGCAAAATCAAAGGTACATTTTGTCATGGAAGGACGAAAATTCATCACTGGCGGGTGTTCCTTGAACAACAATAAAACTAAAAACAAATCAAAAAGCAGAGTGCGGATACGTACTTTTTGCAGGCAAATTTATTAATTATCTGTAGTAATATGGAACAAGTGTTTAGCTACATCATTAGCTTGGGTGCCAGTGTGATGATGCCAATCATCTTCACGGTTATCGGTCTGTGCATCGGAATGAAGTTTGGTAAAGCGCTGAAGTCGGGACTCTTTGTGGGAGTCGGCTTCGTGGGCTTGGGTGTCGTAACCGCATTGCTTACTAAAAACTTTGATGATCCTCTGAAGTTGATTTCAGACATTTATCATCTGCAACTCAATGTCTTTGATATGGGATGGCCTGCAGCAGCAGCTGTGGCTTACAATACAGCGGTGGGAGCCTTGATTATTCCCATCTGCTTGGGTGTCAACTTCCTGATGCTCATCACCAAGACCACACGTACCGTCAACATCGACCTTTGGAACTACTGGCACTTCGCCTTTATCGGTGCCGTGGCTTACTTTGTGATGGACGAGAGCCTGTTGTGGGGCTATTTCGCTGCCATCGTGTGCTATATCATCACATTGGTATGTGCCGACCTCACCGCCGAGAAGTTCCAGAAATACTACGACCTGGACGGTATCTCCATCCCTCAGCCTTTCTGTCAGAGCTTCATGCCTTTCGCCATTGGTCTGAACAAACTCTTGGATATGATTCCAGGTTTCTCTAAGTTGGATATTGATGCCGAAGGACTGAAGAAGAAGTTTGGTGTACTGGGCGAGCCTTTGGTGCTCGGAGTCATCGTGGGAGCCTTGATAGGATGGGCAGCCCAGCTCGATATCAAGAAGATATTGTTCCTCGGTGTCACCATGGGAGCAGTGATGGAGTTGATTCCCCGTATCACCTCTTTATTTATAGACGGTCTGAAACCTATCTCGGAGAAGACCCAGGAACTGGTGAAGAAGAAGTTCAACGGCAAGAAGGTACACATCGGTATGAGTCCTGCCCTTGTCATCGGTCATCCTACCACCTTGGTGGTGTCTGTCATCCTGATACCCGTCATCCTTGCCATCGCCGTATTCCTGCCAGGCAATGAGTTCTTGCCATTGGCTTCGTTGGCAGGTATGTTCTATCTCTTCCCACTCATCCTACCTTTCACCAAAGGCAATGTGGTGAAGACCCTTATCATCGGTTTGGTAGCTCTTATCATCGGACTTTATTTCGTTACAGATATGGCACCCGATTTCACGATGGCTGCCAACCAGGTGTATCAAGCCACAGGCGATAATGCCGCCCATATCCCTGACGGATTCTCAGGAGGAGCACTCGACTTTGCCTCATCTCTCTTCGGCTGGGTGATTTACCGTGGAGTCAAGCTGCAGTACATCGGTATGGCTTTGCTCTCTGTCGTTACCATCGTCCTGATGGTGTTCAACAACCGCCGCATCGTGAAGGAAGAGAGACAAGCCAGAAGCAATGGGTAAGGTCTTAACTTGCTAAAGTTCAATAACGAAGAATAAAAAAAACAACAATAAAATGAAGAAAACAATCCTATCTTTAACAATGTTGCTACTTGCCAGTGCAGGTTTTGCACAGTGTGGCAAGAATGCGGGTTATGAGGTAAAGGCAGAGAATGCCTATACCAACTACAATGTGCGTTATGCCAGCAATCCTAAGGATGCAAAGAATTATGACACCAAGCGTCTTCGTGGTGAGTTCGCCATCGAGAAGGTGATGGTGCCAGGACAGGTAAACTGGACTTACACCATGTTCGACCGTTTCCTTATCGGTGGAGCTGTTCCTACAGCCACCCCATTGAAGCTCACATCCATCGCACCTCTCTATACAGAGAAGCCCAATGACCCGAAGAATCTTCTCGACAACCGTGAGTTGGGTATCATCAATGTAGGAGGCGAGGGTGTAGTAACCGTAGACGGCAAGAACTATACCTTGGGCTTCCAGGAAGCACTCTATGTAGGCCGTGGTGCCAAGGATATCACCGTTGCCAGCAAGGATGCTGCCAAGCCAGCCCATTTCTATATGAACAGTGCTGCTGCCCATAAGTCTTATCCCACCAAGAAGGTGACACTCAAGGAGGCCAACAATATCAAGGCAGGAAGTCTGAAGGAGAGCAACGACCGCGTGATCCATCAGTTGATTATCGATGGCGTGGCAGGCGTTCGCACATGTCAGTTGCAGATGGGTGTGACAGAGTTGAAGGAGGGTTCTGTATGGAACACCATGCCTGCCCATACACATCTTCGTCGTATGGAGACCTATTTCTATTATAATGTACCCGAGGGTCAGAAGATTCTCCACGTAATGGGTGAGCCACAGGAGACACGTCCTATCTGGCTGAACAACGAGGAGGCTGTGATTGCTCCAGAGTGGTCGATCCACTGTGCTGCAGGTACCAGCAACTATACCTTTATCTGGGGTATGGCTGGCGAGAACCTCATCTATAACGATATGCAGGTAGTGAAAATTCCAGAATTGAAATAATAAACAACAAGACTTAAAAACTATAACAATGAATGCAATTCAAACAAGTAAAATGTCCAACTTCCGTTGGGTGATCTGTGCGTTGCTCTTCATCGCAACCACTGTCAATTATATGGACCGTCAGGTTCTATCTTTAACATGGAAAGACTTTATCGCTCCAGAGTTCCACTGGACTGATGACCACTATGGTACCATTACCGGTCTTTTCTCTATCTTCTATGCCGTAGCCAACCTCTTTGCAGGTAAGTTTGTAGACTGGATGGGCACCAAGAAAGGTTATCTCATCGCCATCTTTGTATGGTCAACAGGTGCTGTGATGCACGCCGGTTGCGGATGGGTAGCCATGCAGATTGAGGGTTATGACTCTATCGAGGCACTCCGCCTGGTACAGGCAGGAAGCGATGCCGCAGTAGCCATTGCCACCATCAGCGTGTGGTTGTTCCTCTCTTGCCGTCTGATCCTTGCTGTGGGTGAGGCTGGCAACTTCCCTGCAGCTATCAAGGTGACAGCAGAGTACTTCCCAAAGAAAGACCGTGCTTTCTCTACAGCCATCTTCAACAGCGGTGCCTCGGTAGGTGCTCTGGCTGCTCCTGCCACTATCCCATTGTTGGCTCGCAGCATGGGTTGGGAGTGGGCTTTCATCATCATCGGTGTGCTCGGTTATATATGGATGGGTCTCTGGGTATGGCTCTATGAGAAGCCATCAAAGAGCAAGCATGTCAACAAGGCTGAGCTTACCTACATCGAGCAGGATGAGGATGAAGAGCAGGCTGCTCCTGCTGCTACAGAGCAGACCGAGGAGACTGAGGAGAAGACTATCGGCTTCCTAAAGTGCTTTACCTTCCGCCAGACCTGGTCATTCATCGTTGGTAAGTTTATGACCGATGGTGTATGGTGGTTCTTCCTGTTCTGGGCTCCTGCTTATTTCTCTGATCAGTATGGTTACTCTTCTGACTCAGGCATGGGTATCGCCCTCATCTTTACTCTTTACGCTATCGTAACAGTACTGAGTATCGGTGGTGGTTATTTGCCAACCTACTTTGTAGACAAGAAGGGTATGAATCCATATATTGGCCGTATGCGTGCGATGTTGATCTTCGCCTGCTTCCCATTGCTCGGTTTGATAGCCCAGCCTATGGGTGAGTACAGCGCATGGTGGCCAGCTGTCATCATCGGTCTTCTCGGTGCAGGTCATCAGGCTTGGTCTGCCAACCTGTATTCTACCATTGGTGATATGTTCCCTAAGAGTACTGTAGCTACCATTACAGGTATTGGTGCCATGGCAGGTGGTGTCGGTTCCTTCCTTATCAACAAGGGTTCTGGTATGCTCTTCACCTATGCCGAGGGTCAGGGTTCTGCCTTCAGCTTCATGGGCTTCGATGGCAAGCCAGGTGCCTACATGATTGTGTTCTGCATCTGTAGTGTGGCTTACCTCGTAGGATGGTGCATCATGAAGGTCTTGGTTCCTAAGTACAAGCCTATCGTTGTAGAGTAAGGAACTTGCTAAAGTTAAGTTGAAAATAAATAAAAGAAGCGCATCAGCAAAATGAATGCTGATGCGCTTCTTTTATTTTACTCTTTTACCTTTTTACTTTTTTACCTTTAAAAAAATCCCTGCTTTCTGAGTGCCTCTATGAATCCGGTGCTCATGGCCTCGCAGTCTTTCTTGGTGTATCGGATGTCGGTGAATACCTGTGCCAAAGTCTCCACCTGGTTGATGCGAACAAACTCCTTGTTCTCTTCGAGTGCCTCTTTCTCGGCATAGAAGTCATCAATCTTCTCGGGGGTGTAGTCGTCGAAAGTTTCGTTGTGTATGATGGAACGGAGAGGCAGGCGGTCGGTCTGTGCAGGTTTTTCGTCGGGCCATCCCACGGTAAGGGTGGCTACAGGCATGACGAGCTGGGGCAAATGCAAGGTGTCGATAATCATCTGTGGCATGTAGACCGTAGTGCCCAAGAAGCAGGTGCCCAAGCCTGCCGCTTCTGCCAGGATTGTGAATGTCTGGGTGAAGAGCAGGGCATCGGTGGCGGCATTCATGAACGAAAGGATGTTGTCGTAACCAGGATGTGCCTTACGATGGTTTGCCCATGCTGTGGTGCGGCGATAGTCGGCGCAGATGGTCAGCACTACTGGTGCTTGTGTCACCATCGGTTGGTTGAAATGAGCAGGCGCCAAGGCCTTCTTGCCTTCCTCGCTACGGGTTATCACGACGCTGTATAGCTGAAGGTTGCCCATGGTAGGAGTGCGCTCAGCTTCCTGCAGCAGGCTGTTGAGCAACTCTTCTGATACCTCGCGGTCGGCATATTTGCGAATGGATGTTCTGTTTTTTATTGTTTCCATAAATTCTTATATATATAATAATGTGTAACTTCTCTTACTACCACACTTGTGACAGCAGATTAATGTTTGATCGTTCGACTATGTTCATGCAAAGTTACACATTCTTTCTCGATTTCGGCGTATTCTTTTTCCATTTTGTTTCATTTGTGCTGCAAAAAGTTGCATAGTTGGGAAATAAAAGTTAAATTTGCATCCAAATTTAGTAGTACATTCATAGAACATACTGTGTAAATGGAGAATATAGATCATATATCATTCGAACAGGCTTCGGCTGAACTCTTGGAGAAAGTGCACCATACCCTTTCTGCTTTCCGTCAGCGTTTTGAAGGCGAGGATGTAGATTTCGCCAAGTTGCATCGTGAGTTGGTGAAACGGGTGAATGATGAGCTGGACGTGCAGCCTTGCCATCCTGAGGTGGTGGAAGTGCGTCCCAAGGTGTTGGATTGTGATGTGGTGAGATTCCAGAACAATAAAGACAAGTGGGTGGCGCTTATTGGATTGCTCGATGGGCATCCTTATGAAATATTTACCGGACTGCTCGACGATGAGGAAGGCATCATGCTACCCAAGTCGGTGATGAAAGGCAGGATCGTGAAGGAGGTGAACAACGATGGCACCAAGCGTTACGACTTCCAGTTTTTCAACAAGCGAGGATACAAGATGACCATAGAGGGACTCAGTGAGCGCTTCAATCCAGAATACTGGAACTATGCCAAGCTGATATCGGGCGTGCTCAGATACCGCATGCCTATAGAGCATGTCATCAAGTTGGTGAGTCAGCTGCAGTTGACCTCCGAGAGTATCAATACCTGGAAGGTGGGCGTGGAGCGAGCGCTGAAGAAGTATGTATGCGAGGAGACCCAACAGTCGGAGAAGGAGGATGAGCATGAACATGAAGGTGAAGAATAGCCGCATCTTCCTGCGCAATGTGAGGTTTCATGCCTTTCATGGAGTGCTGGAACAGGAGCGCAGCGTGGGCAATGACTATGTGGTGAACATCGTGGCAGACTGCGATTTCACACATGCCCTGCAGACCGATGAACTGCAGGACACGGTGAGCTATGCCGACATCTACACCCTGCTGAAAGAGGAGATGGCTGTGCCCAGCAAGTTGCTGGAACATGTGGCTGGAAGAATAGGGGAGCGCCTCTTTGCCGAGCTTCCCGCGATACAGAGTCTCGACATCAGTATCATGAAGGTGAATCCGCCCTTTGGTGCCGATTGCGACGGAGCAGGAGTAGAAGTACACTTAATGAATTATAAAACTTTGTGCTAAATTTAGGTTTTCTGATATGAAATGCTTAATTTTGCACCATCATACGCGAATATATGTTTAGCAAGAAGATATTATCCCTGGTGGCCATGTGGCTTTTGTTGGTCTTGAATGCGTTCTCGGCCAACAATCGTTTTACACTCGTTATCGATGCAGGTCACGGAGGACATGATGCGGGAGCCTTGGGAACCATGTCGAAGGAAAAGGACATCAACCTGTCGGTGGCGCTGGCTTTCGGACGATACGTGGAGCGCAACCAGCCTGATGTCAGGGTGGTGTACACCCGTAAGACGGATGTGTTCATTCCTCTGAAGGAAAGGGCCAACATCGCCAACAGGGCGAATGCCGACCTCTTCATATCGGTACATACCAATGCCTTGCCTGCTGGCAAGATAGCACGAGGATTCGAGACCTATACCTTAGGTATGCACAGAGCCAAGGACAACCTCGATGTGGCTATGCGAGAGAACTCGGTTATCTCGATGGAGAAAGGCTATCAGCAAACCTATCAGGGATTCGACCCAAGGTCGTCGGAGAGCTATATCATCTTCGAGTTCATACAGGGAAAGAACATGGAGCGAAGCGTGGAACTGGCGCGAATGATTCAAAAGAGTGTATGCACTGGTGCCAACCGACCCAATAAGGGAGTGCACCAGGCTGGATTCCTGGTGCTGCGCGAAACATCTATGCCAGGCTGTCTGATAGAGTTGGGCTTCATCACCACACCTGATGAGGAGCAACTCCTCAACTCGGCTAACCGTGTGGACGACATAGCACGTGGCATCTATCAGGCTTTTGCCCAGTATAAGGACAGATACGACAAGGGCGTAACTGTGCCTTACCGTCCTACGGATGCCGACAAGGCAGAGGTGCCTACCATCGTACCTGCCGGCTATAAGGAAGAAAAGACACCGGCAGCGACAAAGCCTGCTACCCGTTCAACCCGTGTCGCAGAACCCCGTAAGGAAACTGTTAAAAAGGTGGAGGAGAAGGAGCATAAGCAGAACCAGAATAAAGTGGTTAAAGCTCAGAACCAGACGAAGGATGAGCCCGTGTTCAAGGTGCAGATTCTGGCAAGCAGCAGGGTGTTGCGGACAGGAGACAGTCATCTGAAGGGTGAAACCGAATATGATTCTTATCAGGAGAACGGCATGGTGAAATACACCATGGGTGCCTCGACCAACTACAATGAGATATACCGTCTGCGCAAGTCGCTGCTCGAGAAGTTCCCCGAGGCTTTCATCATCGCCTTCAAGAACGGACAGAAGTATGATGTAGGTCAGGCAATAAGAGAGTATAAACAGAACAAGAACAAATAAGAAATGAAAATGAGCAAGGAAATAAAGATAGCTCTTGTGGCTGTCGTGGGTATATTGATTATGTACTTCGGAATCAACTTTCTGAAGGGCATCAACCTTTTCTCGTCACACAACTACTATTACATCACCTTCAACGACATCCAGGGATTGGGAGCCTCTACTCCTATCTATGCCGACGGTTACAAGGTGGGAACAGTAGACGCGATAGAATTTGACTATGGTCAGGAAGGCCCTATCAAAGTGAAGGCCGATATCGACAAGGCGTTGCGTATACCTGCCGGCAGTAAGGCAGAGATAGAGAAGGACCTCATGGGCAACCTGCAGGTGAACCTGCTCCTGGCCACCAATCCCCGTGAGCGCATTGAGCCAGGAGGCATCATCCCCGGTGCTGTGAATGCAGGAGCTATGGGAAAGGTGGCTGATATGGTGCCGGCTATCGAGAAGATGCTGCCCAAACTCGATTCTATACTGGGTAGCCTCAATGCCCTCCTTGCCGACCCTGCTCTGGCAGCATCACTGCACAATGTACAGACCATCACTTCCAACCTCACCGTGTCTACCCGGGAGTTGAACACCCTGATGACTGGTCTCAACAAGCAGGTGCCTGGTATGATCAACCGTGCCAACGGTGTGCTCGACAATACCAACAAGCTGACAGCCAACCTGGCTGACCTTGATGTGCAGGGAACTCTCGACAGAGTGAACCGTACCTTGGCAAATGCAGAGGAATTCACCAACAAACTGAATAGTGACAAGGGAACACTCGGACTGCTGATGAATGATCCACAGCTGTATCATAATCTCAATCGCACTATGCGCGATGCCGACTCGCTGGTTGTCAACCTGAGACAGCATCCTAAGCGCTATGTACATTTTTCAATCTTTGGCAAGAAAGATAAATAAAGATTTGTGTATTTGCTATTTATTTTATAACTTTGCAGACAGGTTCGCTTTGTTTGGAGCTGCCTGTAAAGTAAAAATAAATAGTAAATATATCATATAGAGAATGTTAGCAAGTCCAAAACCACTCTGGGATAACTGTCTCGCCGTTATTCGTGATGCAGTGAAGCCCGACCAATACAAGACTTGGTTTGAGCCCATCGTCTTCGAGTCGTACAAACCGGCTACGAAGACTTTGTTGCTTAGGGTGCCCAGTACCTTCTTCTATGAGTATCTGGAGGCTAACTATGTGGACTTGCTGAGCAAGGTGCTGCAGCGTAACTTCGGTGAGGGAGTAAGATTGACTTACCGTGTCGTTGCCGACTTGGAACACAAGAAAACGATAGTACTCGAAGCCGATCCTAATGATGTGGATGTGGCTGAGCAGAAACGTATACAGGCCGAACAGCCTAAAGTGCAGCAGCCCGAAGACATCGATACACAGCTTGATCCTAAGCTCACGTTCAACAACTATGTGGAGGGTGCCAGCAACAAACTGCCACGTTCGGTAGGATATTCTATTGCCGAACATCCCAACACCACCCAGTTCAACCCCATGTTTATTTATGGTCCGTCAGGTAGTGGCAAGACGCATCTTGTCAATGCCATCGGTGTGCTGACCAAGAAAACTTATCCCAAGAAGAGAGTGCTGTATGTCAGCGCACGCCTCTTCCAGAACCAGTATATAGAGGCGGTGCTTCACAACTCCACCAACGATTTCATCAACTTCTATCAGACAATAGACATGCTGATAGTGGATGATATTCAGGAGTGGGCAGGAAAGACCAAGACTCTTAATACCTTCTTTCATATCTTCAACAGCCTCTTTCGTAACGGAAAGAGAATCATATTGGCGAGCGACCGTCCTCCGGTAGACCTGAAGGATATGCCCGACCGTCTGCTTACCCGTTTCTCTTGTGGATTGGTGGCAGAGTTGGAGAAGCCGAATGTGCAACTCTGCGTGGACATCCTGGCAAGCAAGATACGAAGAGATGGGCTGCAGATTCCTGCCGATGTGGTGGCTTTCATTTCACAGACTTGTAATGGAAGTGTGCGTGACCTGGAGGGAGCTATCAATGGACTCCTGGCTTACAGTATCGTATATAACAGCAATATTGACATCCGGTTGGCAGAGCGTGTCATCAAAAGGGCTGTGAAGATAGATGACCATCCGCTTACAATGGATGATATTATAGATAAGGTGTGTCATCATTTCAATGTCACTCCTACAGCTATTCACAGCAAGAGCCGCAAGCGTGAGTTTGTGGTGGCGAGACAGGTGACGATGTTCTTGGCTGCCAAGCATACCAAGATGCCGGCCTCGCGTATAGGAAAGCTTGTGGGCAACAGAGATCACAGTACGGTGATTCACAGTTGCACGAAAGTAGAGCAAAGACTGAAGCTGGATGCCGACTTCAGAGATGAGCTGACCAGCATTGAAAATTCATTGAAGCTGAAAAACAACGAATAGTTAGTTTTTCAGCTTCAATGTTTTATAGAACTATTATAAGTAAGTTCTTTGACTTCCCCATTTGAGAAAGTTGAGTTGTTTATTGTTTTATCATCTTCTTCCACTTGAAATAGCCTGCTACGGCAATGATGACATACAGTCCGTAGAGACCTGCCTTGAAGGGTATGCCTTTTACGATATACAGGTAGCAGCATACCATATCGACGATAATCCAGAAGAACCATTGCTCGATGTACTTGCGTGCCAAGGCCCACAGACCCACAAAACTCAGGGCATTGGTGAAGCCGTCGAGAAGAGGAACCGTAGAATTGGTATAGGTTACCAATATATAATAGGTGAGTCCCCATGCCACAAGGAAGAAGACGATGGCAGGAAGATAGAGCGACCTGCGCATACGGGTAATCGGCAGTTCTTCTTCAGCCTTTTGGTTGTGCTTCTTGCCAAACTTCCATATGGCATATCCGTAGACAGCAGCCACGGTATAGTAGGCTGCCATACCGGCATCGCCATAAAGACCATGACCCCAGTAAAGCCAGATGTCAAGGGCTGGCATCACAATTCCTATCAGCCAGAGATAAATGCTGGCACGGTACTCCAACAGGATGTAAACCAGTCCGAGTACCGTGGTGATGATGTCTAAACCATGTGATGTGATGAAATCCATCATGATGTTTTAGTCGTTTTGTCGATGATTAGAAATTGATTGAGAGGTGAGCCATGCAGTTGAATGGTGCTGATGGTGCAAAACCAGCTGAACCATAGTCACGGCTACCCCATAAGTTGACAGCAATTACCTTGCCGTCTACCATGCGATATGTTGGTGCTGCCCAACCATTGTTGTCGTACTTCGTATCGAAGATGTTGTAGAGGGTTACACCGATGGTGGCGTCCTTCAAGCCGATTTTCTTCAAAGAGAAGTGGTAGCTCAGGTCAATGTTGGTGGTGAAGTGCTTCTTCAATAACAGGGTCTCGTAGCAAGTGTTGCCTTTTGCCTCGTAGGTGTTAGGGTCTACATTGTCGTTGCACTCCATGGTCTTGAAACCGGTGTTGGTCAGGTACTGGTCGCTGACGTACTGGCTCTGGATGGCAGCCTTGAAACCTGCATACTGGAAGGTGAGGATGTTGTTGAAGATGAAGTCAGGAGAGAAGCTCAGTGGTGTCTCGCCTAAGTTGACGTTTGTCTCACCATCTTCCAATGTTACCATCATGTCCTTAGCACGGTTCTTTGACCATGTGGCATTGGCATCCCACTGGAACCAGCTTACTGGCTTCCAAGCAGCTTCCAACTCTATACCCATACGATAAGTCTTGTCGAAGTTGCGTGTTACAGCTTCGCCGATGCTGTTGAGCTCGCCTGTCAGCACAAATTGGTTCTTGTAGTTCATATAGTAGAAGTTGCCACCAGCAGAGAACTTGCTGCTCTGATACTTGTAACCCAACTCCAAATCGTTGAGACGCTCGGCCTTAGGCTTCTCTGAACCAGCATTCCAGGCCTCGTAGTTATTTCTTACTGGTTCCTTGTGCGCGATGGCATAAGAGATGTACACCTTGTTATTGGTATTGATCTCGTAGTTGAAACCGAACTTAGGATTGAAGAAATCATATTTCTCGTTAATGATATAGTCGCCAGTGAAGCTGTTGCCAATGAACCAGTCGCTTGGGTCTTGCATCTTCACATTAACGTGGCGATACTGCAGGTCGAGGAAGGCGCTGAGCCCCTTGACAAACTCGTAGCTTGCCTTGCCATAGATGTTGAAGTCGGTCTTCTTGGCATTGTTGCGATAGTACTCGAAGTTATTGTCGCGAGCGATATCTCCGTTTACCTTGTGCCAGAGAACATTTCCCCAGTGGTCGCCGTCATACTTGTTCCAGCCTCCACCGAAGTTTGCTGTGAGGTTCTTTTGGTTGTCGTAGTTGACAGAAGCGATTGCGCCATAGAAGTCATTGCCCATCTGCTTGCGGCGGATGAGATCATTCTTCAGTTCGGTTGTGTTCAGACCATACTCGGCATAGTCTTTATGGCACTTGTATTCCTCGTAGTAACCATCGCCACGGGTGTAGTGGAGCGCAGCATTGAGGTTCCAGAGATTGGTGAGGCGCTGGTTCCAAATCAATTGATAGTTCTGTGAGTGATAGTTATCTGTCTGGTTGTCATAGTAAGCGCGGTTTCCGTTTACATCTGTGTACTCGCCACAAGAGTTGTAGCGACGGCCATAAAGGCTCTGCTCATACTTGGATGTGTAGTTCCATGCATGGTAAGTTTCCTCCTGACCATTGAAGGTGATGAACTTCACCATGGTGTTGTCGCTGAAGTAGCCAGCCTGGAGGAAGTAGCTGTTCAACTTGGCTGAAGCGCGGTCGAGATAACCCTTGCTGCCGATGTTGGACAGTCGTCCCTGCAAACCCCAGTGGTCGTTGATAAGACCTGTGCTGAAGCGAACAGTCTCCTTGTGAGAGTAATAGCTGCCGCCTGATACGTCAAGACCAACGTATGGCTTGGCACCAATATTGTCTGTCAGCATGTTGACTGTAGCTCCGAAGGCACCTGCGCCGTTGGTAGAGGTTCCTACACCACGCTGAATCTGTATGCTCTGTGTGCTGGAAGCGAAATCGCTGAAATTGACCCAGAAGAGTGAGCTGCTCTCGGCATCATTCATAGGGATTCCATTGGCTGTAATGTTTACTCGACTTGGGTCGGTGCCACGTACTCGAAGTGTGGTATAGCCGATGCCGTTACCTGCATCAGAGGTAAGGGTGATAGATGGGGTGAGTGCCAACAGGTAAGGAATGTCCTTGCCATAGTTGACTGCTTGAATATCCTTTTTACTGACGTTGGTGAAAGCCAAAGGTGCTTTCTTGCTTGCACGTGTCGAAATAACCTGGACCTCCTGCAGTTGTCTTGCCTTCAGAGTGTCGATGCGTTCTCCTGCTTTGTTTTTTGCAGCACCGGCTGTAGTCGCTACGCCGAAGATGAAGGCTGCAAAAAGCAACAAATCTTTTTTCATTTCCTTTTATTATATATAATGTATAAAATATAAAGAGGTGTGGATATAGAACACAGGCAAGCCATGAGGCTTGCGCCTGCCATCGGTTTTTCTCATTTTCCCTACGCCAGCATTGCCTGGACAGGTTCGATGGGTCTGATCTCAGCATCCGCAACTGCGGTAGCACCCCTTAGTTAGCATTTTGCTAACCGGGTGCAAAGTTACAACAAAAGATATATACTGCAAAATAAATCGAATGTTTATTTTGTTTTTGTTTAAGGATTATTTTTTTATTAGGCTGAAAATGAGGTATATAGATTTTTGTTAAGAACAAAAAGTAGATTTTTTTGGTAGATTTATTATGTAGTTCGTATTTTTTTTATATTTTTGCAGCATATCTTTAACCTAAACAATGTATGGAGCATAAGAGGGAAATAATATGCAGAATGATTTGTGCCCTGGCACTGTCGGCTCCTTTGGCAGTCATGGCTCAGGGCAAACAGTCTTTCATGTTGGACACATTGCATCTGCCGGGAGCAATGAATGTTGTTGAGCCGGAACTGCTCAAGAAGGGTGTGGTCAATAATGCACTCGATGCCTTGAATGGACAGACGGCAGGTGTGAACGTGACAAGCAATGGACTTGACCGAATGGCCATGCTCAACTCTGTGCGTGTGCGTGGCACCACGTCTATCATGGGCGGCAACGATCCGCTGGTTATTATCGATGGGGTGACGTCGGATGTGGCTACGCTTGCTACTATTTATCCTGCTGATATCGAGAGCTTTACAGTGCTGAAGAATGCCAGTGAGACTGCCCTTTATGGATCGCGTGGTGCCTCGGGTGTCATACAGGTAAAGACCAAGAAAGGAACGGGTAGGGGATTTCAGATCTCTTACGAGGGGAACTTCGGACTTGAGGCCATGTGCAAGAGTATGGAGATGCTCAATGCTGCAGAATACATAGCTGCTGCGCAAAAATTAGGACTCGAGTATAACGATAAAGGCTACAATACCAATTTTCGTAAGGCAATTACCCGTACCGGACAGGTGCAAAACCATTATCTGGCTTTCAGCGGCGGTACTCCGCACAGCAACTATCGGGCTTCTTTTGGCTATATAGACCACAATACCATCATCCGAAGCAAAGGGTATCGCAACTTGGTGGCAAAGATTGATGTCACACAGAAAGCTTTCGGCGACAGGCTTACGGGCGATTTCGGTGTGTTTGGCTCTTCGTTCAAGAACAACGATATCTTCGACAACCAGATGCTCTTCTATTCGGCTGATGCCATGAATCCAACCTATCCTTATGACAGAGTGAATGGCAGTTGGCTGAAGAATGGTTCGGCTTCGCAGATCAATCCTCCCGGTGCTTTGCTGGCTGAGCGGAATGACACAAAGAACATGAGTTTCAATGCGCATCTGAAGTTGAATTATGACATCTCGAAAGACTTGAGTGTTTCTGGCTTTGGGGCTTACAGCTATGCTTCGAACGAGAACGACCAGTTCTGTCCTACGTGGGTCTGGGCTCAGGGCAATTTGTATCGGGGTGAGTTCAAGAGTGAGGAATGGCTTGCCAATGTGCAGGCAAACTATCAGCATGCATGGGGAATACACGACCTGAAGGCGATGGCGGGCGCTGAGTATCAGAAAGATGCGCGCTCGGGGTTCTGGACTTCAGCCAAGGGCATTACCAACAACGATATGGGTTATCATAACATAGGCGCTGCTGCCTCACGACCTTTTGGTGGTACCGACAGTAACTATGAAGACCCGGCGCTGGCTTCGGTGATGGCTGGAGCCGACTATACTCTGTTAGGCAGATATGCTGTATCGGTATCGGTTCGTGGAGATGGTTCCTCGATGGTTGGCGATGACCATACCTGGGGCTTTTTCCCGTCGCTGTCAATGTCGTGGGACATGAAACGCGAGAAGTGGTTGCGTCATATAGATGATATCACGATGCTGAAGCTTCGTACGGGGTATGGACGTTCGGGAAATCTTGGAGGAATTTCTTCTTATACCACCATGAATACGGTGCGGCAGAATGGGATCGTGTCAATAAACAGTTCGCCTACGGTGACGATGGGCATGATAAGAAACAATAATCCAGACCTGAAGTGGGAGACTCGTTCCACCTGGAACATTGGTGCCGACGTGGGATTGTGGAACAATCGGCTGGTCATGACGGCAGAATATTATTACTCAAAAACGACCGATATGCTTTATGCCTACGATGTGCCGGTTCCGCCATTCGCCTACGACAAATTGCTGGCGAATATCGGCTCGATGAGCAACCAGGGTCTTGAAATCGGTTTTTCGGTTACTCCTGTTCAGAAGAAGGATATGGAGCTCAATATCAATATGAACCTGGCGTGGCAGAAGAACAAACTCTTGTCGCTCAGTGGCGAGTATGAAGGCATGCAGATGTCGGCAGCCGATGTGACGGCTATGGGAGGTTTGTCGGGAGCTGGTCAGCATGGAGGTTACAACAATGTGGTTTATCAGATCGTAGGTCAGCCGTTGGGAGTCTTCTACCTGCCTCATTGCAAGGGATTGGTAGAGGATGGCAACGGACATTATCGCTATGACATTGAAGACCTTGACAGGAATGGCACAGTGGACCTGAGTGATGGTGGCGACCGGTATATTGCAGGTCAGGCTACACCTAAGGTCACACTGGGTTCGAATGTCAGTTTCAGATATCGCGACTGGTATTTCTCCTTGCAGATGAATGGTGCCTTCGGACACAAGATATTCAATGGCACGGGATTGGCTTACACCAATATGTCGAGTTTCCCCGATTATAATGTGCTGAAGGGTGCACCCGAGAAAAATATTGTAGACCAGAATGTCTCTGACTATTGGCTGGAGAATGGTGATTATCTGAACATCGAATATCTCACTGTGGGATATGATGTGCCTATAAAAAAGGGAGTGGTCAAGTCGCTGCGCCTTTCGCTGAGTGTCAATAACCTGGCGACGATAACAGGTTACAGTGGATTGACACCGATGATCAACAGTTATGTGGTTAACAGTACGATGGGTATTGATGATAAGAGGACTTATCCTGTTTATCGCACTTACTCTTTGGGTTTGAGCATTCAATTCTAAAAATATCAAACATCTTGCAGATATGAAACATTACACCTTATTATATATAGCATGGGCAGCGATGTGTCTTACCTCCTGTCTTGACGAACATCCTAAAGACCAACTTGGCGAGGATGCCATTTATGGATCGGCTTCTGAAATATATACCAATGCGGTGGCTTCGCTCTACAACTATATAGGAAGCGCCAATGAGAGTGAGGGATTGCAGGGTACGTGCCGGGGCGTTTATGATTATAATACCTTGACAACAGATGAAGCTATGATTCCGATACGGGGTGGCGACTGGTATGATGGAGGATTGTGGAATGCCATGTATCAGCATCGGTGGACTGCCGATGATCAGTCGCTCTACGACACATGGAAATTTCTGTATAAGGTCATTGTGCTGGCTAACAAGTCCTTGGATGTGATCAATGAAAAGAAAGACTTGCTCTCTGTTCTGCAACAGCAGGAATATGGGGCAGAGGTGAAGGCTGTGAGAGCCTTGTTCTATTACTATGCCATGGATATGTTCGGGCGGATTCCATTAGTTCTTTCATCTGCCGAACAGGCTTCGGCAGATGTGGATTTGGGACAGGTGTCGCGCAGTACAGTCTTCCGTTTTGTCTTTAACGAGTTGCAGCAGGCTTTGCCTTATCTCCCTGACGCACATAGCAACAAAGAGGGTAATTTCTATGGGCGTATCACACAGCCTGTAGCAAACTTCTTGTTGGCTAAGTTGGCGTTGAATGCTGAAATCTATACCTATGACGACTGGACGTCCGGTTATCAGAACCGGCCTCAGGGAAAGGATATTGTCCTAAACGTTCCTGTAGAGAACCATAACGCCGATGATGCTGCCGGACGCTTGGCAGACAAGCCTGTTGTCAATGGAAACTACCAGCTGAATGCCTGGGAAACCTGTATCTATTATTGTGATAAATTGGCAGAAGAAGGTTATATGCTGGAGGATGATTATGCTGCCAATTTCTCTACTCACAATGAAAACTCTCGGGAGAATATCTTTACGATTCCTATGGATAAGAACGTGTATGTCAATCAGTTCCATTATCTTTTCCGCTCTTATCATTATGCGCATGGCGGACTCTTTGGATGGGGCAGCGAGAATGGTACTTGTGCTACGGTTTCCACGATGAGGACAAACCATTATGGTGAGGCTGATGAGGATGCACGATGCAAGGTTAACTTTGTGGCTGGCGTGGTGAAGGTCGATGGCAAGGACGTTCTGATGGATAATGGTGAAGTTCTTGAATATCAACCTCTTGAGGTGAAACAAAATCTTACTAACAGCCCTTATATCAAGACTGCGGGCGCCAGAATGGCTAAGTATGAGGTGGACCGTACTGCTTATATGGACGGTAGACTGATAAGCAACGATATTGTGCTTTTCCGTTATGCTGATGCTCTCTTGATGAAAGCTGAGGCTAAAGTGCGAAATGGAGAGGACGGTAGTGCTGAGCTTGATGCTGTGCGCTTGCGTGCAGGAATGCCTGTCTGTGAGGCTTCACTCGAGAATATCTTGCGTGAACGTTTGCTCGAACTTGTTTGGGAAGGTTGGAGGCGTCAAGACTTGATTCGCTTCGGCCTCTTTACTGGGGCATATGATCTGCGTGAACCATTGCCTAACGAACAGTCTGGTTACACGACGGTGTTTCCCATTCCGCAAAAGTGTATCAATCTGAATAAAAAACTCATTCAGAATAAGGGGTACGAAAAATAAAGGAATATAAGAAGACTTTGGTCTTAATAGATGACCGGCTTTGGTCTTAATAGACGACCGGCTTCGGTCATAATAGACGACTGGGCTTGGTCTTAATAGATGACCGAGTTTGGCCTTAATAGGCGAGGCAAGTCTTTGCCTTATGGATTTTTGTTTGACAGGAAGTCTCATTATCTCGAAATACAATCAGAAAAAGGCAGCAATAATATCCGGAAAACCATGGTTGGAAAGCTTTGCATATTTATTCAGCCTGTAGGCTGTACTTAACTGTGAAAAAATAATTTCCCAGTTGGGAAAAAATATTTTTCCAGTTGGGGCGATATTGTTTTGCAGTTGGAATCTCGTTTTTCGGCAATTACTGCATGAATATACGGCATAAATATGCGCTGAGATTCTCAGTCGGGTGTATTGGAAAATCAGATTGTTGGGCTTTTGTTGTTGAAAACGGGGTTTTTCTTCGCCTGTGCGCCCGCACACGCGCAGCCCGCGCTCCCGTGTGTATAATATAATGAGGGAAGGCAGGAAAGTCTCTTATTC
>CAVACC010000066.1:0-18551 GCA_963587495.1 Clostridia bacterium
TCACAGGTGATATCTACCTGAAGTATGACGGCGGTGCAAATGCTCAGAAGATTGATGCTCCTGTCAATACTGCAGCCAAGGTTACTTTCAGCCCTAATGGTGGTGACTTCGAGAAGACTGTTACCGTGACAGCAACTTTGAACAACAATGCCAAGAGCGGTTGGTATAAGATTGGTAATGGTGAGCAGGTAGCTCTTACTCCTGGTAAGGCTGCTACCTTCACACTCGGTGCTGACATGATGGAAGGCGAGAGCAAGACTGTAACTTGGAGCGCAACTAATGCAGAAAATGTAACCAAGACAGGTTCTGCTACCTTCAACAAGAAGAAGGAAGTAGTTATTCCTACACCAACAGGTATCTTTGCTTACTTCCTCGCTCCTTCAGACTGGAATCAGGTAGACTGCTGGGCTTGGAATAATACAGACAACTTTACCGGTGGTAACTGGCCAGGTGTAGCATGTACCAAGACTGGTGTGAAGAAGAATGGTTTGGATGTCTGGATGTGGAAGTATGATGGCGATTTGACAACTGCTCCTACTATGATCATCTTCAACAACGGCGGTGGTCAGCAGACAAAGGATTTGGAATTCGAAAACGGTGCAGTTTATAACCTTGCCGGTAAGACCAATGAGAGTGTCTCAACAGGCATCAACCAGACTGTAGCAGCTCAGAAGGCAGGCGCAGTGAAGATCTACACCCTCTCAGGTGTGAAGGTTGCCGAGGTAAGAAACGTTCAGGATGCTGAATACCTCTTGGCTCCAGGTGCCTACATCTGCAATGGCAAGAAGTTTGTTATCAAGTAATATTGAAATTTTAGTAACTCATCAATAGTAATAAGTTTTTTTAGCCCGATTCTGCTTCGTGAGAAGCGGTATCGGGCCTTTTTTATGTCCAAAAGGATAAATATTTATGTTCAAAAGGATAAATAAAGTAAATAATTTCTCATATTGCGATAACTTTGTGTAACTTTGTAGCGACAAATATAAAAAAACAGAACTTTCGCAAATGTGGAAGTTAAAGAGAAACAGAAACGCAATGAAAATAGGAGATAAAGTAAGATTCCTGAGTGAGGTGGGAGGCGGCAGAGTCTCTGGCTTCCAGGGTAAGGACATCGTATTGGTGGAGGATGAGGACGGATTTGAGATTCCCACCTCTGTGCACGATGTGGTAGTGGTAGAACAGGACGACTATGCTATGGGCAAGATGATATCTGCCAAGATGGAAGCGCAGCAGAAAGCCGAGGAGCATGCTGCCACCGAACTGCATCAGGACAGCAGAAGCATCAAGTCGATACTCAACGACCATGATGAGCAGACCGATATGCATGTAGACGAGTATGACGCTGCGGACAGAGAGATTACCTTCCGTGCTCCTGTGCAGGAACGTGAGGGAGGCAACAAACTGAGTGCATACCTCGCCTTTGTGCCCGTGGACATCAAGGAGATAACCCATACCCGCTTCGAGACCTATATTGTCAACGACAGCAACTACTATATACATTATTCTTATCTCGTGGCTGAGGGCAATGCCTGGACACTGAAGTCGGTAGGCGAGGTGGAGCCCAACACCAAGCTCTTCATTGAGGAGTTCGGCCGTGAGGTGCTCAATGACATGGGCCGCATCGGTGTTCAGCTGACTGCCTACAAGAAGGACAAGCCTTTCCTGCTGAAGCCAGCTATCGACGTGCAGTTCCGCATCGACCCCGTGAAGTTCTACAAACTGCATGTCTTCGAGGAGAACGAATTCTTCGAGCAGCCTTCTCTGCTCTTCACCATTGTCGACAATGACGAGGTGGCACGTCCCTTGGTGGTAGACTCCAAGCGACTGAAGGAACAGATGTACAAGGATGAGAAGATCATTGCCCACGAGGGCAAGAAGAAACGTCAGAAGGATGACGGCACCCTCGTGATAGATCTGCATGCCGATGAGTTGTTGGAAACGACAGCGGGTATGAATGCTGCCGACATCCTGCATTATCAGCTCGATGTGTTCAAGAAGACCATGGACGAGAACAAAAAGAAGAAAGGTCAGAAGATAGTTTTCATCCACGGTAAGGGTGAGGGTGTGTTGCGCCATGCCCTCGTTCATGAGCTCAACTATCGCTATAAGTCGTGCACCTATCAGGATGCCTCCTTCCAGGAGTATGGATATGGTGCTACGCAAGTCACGATTAAGTAAAGTAATAAAAATTATGAAATACGGATTTATCAAGGTTGCCAGTGCCGTTCCGATGGTGAAGGTGGGCGACGTAAAATATAATGTAGAGCAGATAGAAAACCTCACCGTACAGGCAGAGGGCAAGGGTGTGGAAGTCATCGTCTTCCCAGAGCTCTCGGTCACAGGTTACAGTTGTCAGGACCTCTTCAGCCAGAACCTCCTCTTGGAGGTGGCAGAGCAGGGCGTGATGATGCTGCTCGACTTTACACGCAAGCTCGACATCATCACCATTGTAGGAGCACCCGTAGTGGCAGGCGACCTGTTGCTCAACTGCGCTGTAGTGATACAGCAGGGGCAGATATTGGGCATTGTGCCCAAGACCTATTTGCCCAACTACAGCGAGTTTTATGAGAAACGATGGTTTGCCTCAGCGCAAGACCTCTTGGAGACAGAGATACGGTTTGCCGGACACACGGTGAAGGTGACTCCCGACCTGCAGTTGTTCCGTACTTACGACGGTGTGCGCTTCGGTGTGGAGATATGCGAGGACGTATGGGCGCCAGCACCTCCCAGCAACAAGTTGGCGTTGGCAGGTGCCGACCTGATATTCAACCTCTCAGCCTCGGACGAACTGATAGGCAAGCACAACTATCTGAAGAGTCTGTTGTCGCAGCAGAGTGCCCGCACTATGACAGGTTATGTATACAGTTCGTGCGGCTTCGGCGAGAGCACACAGGATGTGGTGTATGGCGGCAATGCCCTTATCTACGAGAATGGACAAATGCTTGAAGAAGGCGAGCGTTTCGCTACTGTATCACAGATGGTTACAGCACAGATAGATGTGGAGCGACTCCGTTCTGAGCGCCGCACCAATTCTACCTATGTCAATGCACAGCGCAACATTAAGTATTCGATACTTGACCATCAGTTTGGCATTCGCAACATCGAGGCATCTCCAGCCGAGAATGACCGTGAGTTTGTGTTGGAGCGCCCTGTCAACCCTCATCCCTTCATACCTACCTCTGCCGACATGAAGGCATCGTGCGAGGAGATATTCAATATCCAGGTGATGGGACTTGCCAAGCGCATCGTGCATACTGGCGCCAAGACAGTGGTAGTGGGTATCAGCGGAGGTCTTGACTCAACTTTGGCCCTCTTGGTTTGCGTGAAGACTTTCGACAAGTTGGGTATGAACCGCAAGGGAATCGTAGGAGTCACCATGCCTGGTTTCGGTACCACCGACCGCACCTACAACAATGCCATCACGCTGATGCAGAGCTTAGGTATCACCATTCGAGAGATCAGCATCGCCAAGGCAGTGACCCAGCATTTTGAGGACATAGGTCATGACGCCTCCGTGCACGATGTGACCTACGAGAACTCACAGGCACGCGAGCGTACACAGATATTGATGGACCTTGCCAACCAGTTGGGAGGAATGGTGATAGGTACAGGCGACCTGTCGGAACTCGCTTTGGGATGGGCCACCTACAATGGCGACCACATGAGCATGTATGGTGTGAATGCCAGCATACCCAAGACCTTGATTCGCCACTTGGTGAACTATGTGGCAGAGAGTGGGGTAGACGAGCAGAGCCGCAACACCCTGCTCGATATCATCGACACACCTATCAGTCCGGAGCTGATACCTGCCGACGAGAATGGCAACATCAAGCAGAAGACCGAGGATCTTGTGGGACCATACGAGTTGCACGACTTCTTCCTGTATTACTTCCTGCGTTTCGGCTATCGCCCTGCCAAGATCTATCTCTTGGCAAAGAAGGCATTCATAGATACAGATGTACAGCGTGTGAAAATCAGCGACAATGATCCTGACAGCTATGATGAGGAAACCATCAAGAAATGGCTGAAGACCTTTGTGCGCCGCTTCTTCAACCAGCAGTTCAAGCGCAGTTGTCTGCCCGATGGTCCAAAGGTGGGAAGTGTGAGTCTGAGTCCCCGTGGCGACTGGCGCATGCCTTCGGATGCCAACTCCACTATCTGGCTGCAGGATGCCGAGAATCTATAGACTGCATAAACTCAGACAACTTTCATGGTTATCATCCTGACAATATTGGCTTACTTCGCTGTGTTGCTGCTCTTCAGCCGCCTCACATCGAGGCAAGCCAACAACAATACGTTCTATCGTGGCGACCGACGTTCGCCCTGGTACATGGTGGCTTTCGGAATGGTGGGAGCTTCCATCTCGGGCATCACCTTCGTCAGTGTGCCTGGCATGGCGATGCTGAGTGGCATGACTTACCTGCAGATGTGCTTGGGCTTCATCGTGGGTTACTTCCTGGTGGCTTTTGTCCTGTTGCCGGTATATTATCGGTACAACCTCACCACCATCTATACCTATCTGCTCCACAGGTTGGGCAACCGTTCCTACAAGACGGGAGCTTCCTTCTTCCTGTTGTCGAAAATGTCAGGAGCAGCCGTGCGCTTCTTCGTGGTGTGCTTCATCCTGCAGCACTTCGTGCTCGACAACATCGGTGTTCCCTTCTGGCTCACCGTGCCATCGATGGTGGTGCTCATCTGGCTCTATACACGCAAGGGAGGCATCAAGACATTGGTATGGACCGACACCTTTCAGACACTCTGCATGTTTGCCGCGCTTCTCCTTATTATATATAAGGTGACAGATCAGCTCGGACTGACACCCATGGACGCCATCACTGCCATCAGCCAGGATGAACACTCGCGCATCTTTGTCTTCGACGACTGGGTGTCGCGACAGAACTTCTGGAAACAGTTTCTCAGCGGTATCTTCGTGGTCATCGTGATGACTGGTCTCGACCAGGACATGATGCAGAAGAACCTGACCTGCAAGACACTGCGTGAAGCCCAGAAAGACATGTGCAGCTATGGTTTCGCCTTCGTGCCAGCCAATCTGCTCTTCCTCTCCCTCGGTGTGCTGCTGATGATGCTGGCCAAGTCGCAGGGCATGGCCCTTCCCGAAAAGCCCGACGACCTGTTGCCTATGTTTGCTGCCTCGGGAGCCTTGGGATCTATGGTGACCGTGTTCTTCACGATAGGAGTGGTGGCAGCCAGTTTCTCGAGTGCCGACTCTGCTCTTACCGCCCTTACCACCAGTGTATGCGTGGATATCTTCGGTCGCGATGAGGATGAAACCCTCCGCAAGAAGGTGCATCTCGCCGTGGCATTGATCTTCATGCTGTTCATCATTGGCTTTGGAGCCCTCAACTCGACGAGTGTCATCGATGCCATCTATATCCTGTGCTCCTATACCTACGGACCGCTGTTGGGACTCTTTGCCTTCGGACTGATGACCCGCAGAAAGGTGAATGACCGCTGGGTGCCTTGGATATGTATCGCCAGTCCGCTGATATGTTTTGCCGTCGATACCCTGACCATGCAGCTTACGGGCTATAAGTTCGGCTACGAGCTACTGATGCTCAATGGCGCCCTGACCTTTGCCGGTCTGGGGCTGATACGAAAATAGAATATTCAATTCAATTAAACAATAATGAAAACAAAAATGGTTTTAGCAGCTTTGTTGTTAGGAACAACAGCTGCTTTCGCCCAACAGGACAAGTTGGGCTCTGGCATTGACAAGGCCAACATGGACCTGAGTGTCAAGCCAGGAACAGATTTCTATCGTTATGCCGCCGGCAACTGGATGAAGAATCATCCACTCGACGGAGAGCACCCTGACAATGGTGCCTTTACCGACCTGTTTGAACTGAACCAGAAGCGCATTCAGGACATCATCCTCGAATATGCTTCCAAGCCACAGCAGAAAGGCTCGCTCGGACAGAAGATAGGTTCACTCTACAACCTCCGCATGGACAGCGTTCGACTGAACAAGGAGGGATGGGCTCCTATCAAGCCTACTCTCGACCGCATCGCTGCCATCAAGGACCGCAGAGAGTATCAGTTGGTTACTGCTCAACTTGACTTCCGTGGCGAGGGTACCATGATGTATGGCATCGGTGTGGGTGCCGACCTGCGTGATGCTGCCAACAACCTGATAGAAGTGGGACAGGGAGGTCTTGGACTGGGAGTGCGCGACTATTATCTCAATGACGACGACCAGACCAAGAAGATCCGTGAGGCTTACAAGACATACATAAAGAAGCTCTTCCAGATGGTAGGCAACGACGAGGCTACTGCCGAGAAGAAGATGGAGGCTGTGATGGCCATTGAGACTCGCATTGCCAAGGCAAGCTACAGCCAGGTGCAGCTTCGTGACATCGACGAGAATTATCACAAGATGAGCTACAACCAGTTGGTTATCGACTATCCTGGTATCGACTGGGGCAATGTGTTCCTGGCATCAGGCTTCCCAGCCTTCAAGGACATCTGCGTGGCTCAGCCAGAGCCTATCCACGAGGTGGAGAAGATTCTTGCCGAGACCTCTCTCGACGACCTGAAGACCTATGCAGAGCTCAAGGTCATCTCAGGAGCCACCAGTGTGCTGAGTGATGACTTCCGTGCCGTATCCTTCGAACTGAGCAAGGTGATGAGTGGTGTGCTGCAGGACCGTCCTCGCTGGAAGCGTGCTGTGAGCAGCGTGAGCGGCGTCTTGGGCGAGGCCATCGGTAAGCTCTATGTAGAGAAGTATTTCCCTGAGAGCAGCAAGAACCGTATGCTCCAGTTGGTTCACAACCTGCAGACAGCCCTTGCCCAGCGCATCGACGAGGCTACATGGATGAGCGCCGCCACCAAGGCACAGGCAAAGGATAAATTGGAGAACTTTATCATCAAGATAGGTTATCCAGACAAGTGGAAGGACTACAGCGGACTGCAGGTGGACGACAGTCTGTCACTCTATGAGAATATGGCAAACATCTCTGAGTTCTTCACCAAGGATGATATCGCCCGTAAGGTGAACAAGCCAGTAGACAAGATGGAGTGGGGAATGACACCTCAGACCATCAATGCCTATTACAACCCTACCACCAACGAGATCTGCTTCCCTGCAGCTATTCTGCAGCCTCCTTTCTTCGACCCATCAGCTGACGATGCCATGAACTATGGTGCTATCGGTGGTGTGATAGGACATGAGATGAGTCATGGTTTCGACGATCAGGGCAGTCAGTTTGACAAGACCGGCAACCAGCACGACTGGTGGACGGCTGCTGACAAGAAGAACTTCGAGGCCCGTACCAAGGTGCTCGTCAACCATTTCAACACGATAGAGTTGGCAGGCAAGAAGGTAAACGGTCAGCTGACATTGGGTGAGAACATCGGTGACAATGGTGGACTGAATATCGCCTTCCGTGCTCTGCAGAACGTGATGAAGACAGAAAAACTTGGCGTGAAGGACGGTTTCACTCCTGAGCAGCGCTTCTTCCTGTCATGGGCTCGTGTATGGGCAGGCAATGCCCGTCCTGAGTATCTGCAGTATCTCATGACAGTGGATGTTCACTCTCCTAATGAGGCTCGTGTGAATGGTGCACTCCCAATGGTTGACGCATGGTATAAGGCTTTCGGTATCAAGAAGGGCGAAAAGCTCTTTGTTCCAAAGAACAAGCGTGCTCATATCTGGTAAAAAGGAGTTGACTCCTGATATAAAAAATATCCTAAGTTACATTGACAATTAACTTAGGATATTTTTTTTATGTCTTTAAAGTGACTAATGAATCAGAACAGCCTTAGGAGGAATGTTTATTGTTTGATGTTAATTTTAAGTCCACTAAAGCATTTGTCTTAACTCCTTAACTTCTTAACTCCTCTAACTCCCACATTTGTTTGTACTGAATTTTACAAAAATATGGGCTTGTATCGTTTTTTCCAAAAAAATGAGTGATTTTTTAAAATAGCTTACTACAAAAATTAACTAAATTTGCAGCGTTCGAATCACTAAACAACTAATAACTTTTAAAACTAACTGAATTTAGAACTATGGCTACAGCTATTATACTCATCCAATTGGCCCTTGTACTGGCCCTGATCTTCATTGGCGCCCGTGTTGGTGGCATAGGTCTGGGTATCTATGGTATGGTGGGCGTTTTCATCCTCGTCTTTGTCTTCGGACTGAAGCCAGGAAATCTGCCTATTGACGTGATGCTCATCATTGTATCAGTCATCACGGCAGCCTCCACTTTGCAGGCAGCAGGCGGATTGGATTATTTGGTAGGTGTAGCAGCACGTTTCCTGCGCAAGCATCCAGAGAAGATAACATATTACGGTCCGCTTACCACATGGCTCTTCTGCCTCGTAGCAGGAACCGCACACACCAGCTATTCGCTGCTTCCTATCATCTCCGAGATAGCCACCAACTCTAAGATCCGCCCAGAGCGACCCCTCAGTGTGGCAACCATAGCTGCCTCCTTGGGTATTACCGGAAGTCCGGTGTCGGCAGCAACGGCAGCCATCATCAGTACCGACTTGCTGGGTTGCAAGGGAGTAGAGTTGGGCACCATACTCCTGGTTTGTATTCCTGCTTCCTTCATCGCCATCCTGGTGGCAGCCTTTGTGCAGAACCATGTAGGAAAAGAATTGGTAGATGACCCTATATATAAAGAAAAGGTAAGCGAGGGAATCATCAAGCCTGAGGAGGACAGCCGTCTTATCGACGAGATGATCAAGAATCCTAACCCACGCTCCAAGTATGCCGTGGTAGCCTTCTTGCTCGGTGTGCTGGCGGTAGTCGTATTGGGCAGTTTCCCATCCCTTCGTCCTTCGTTCATGGTAGGCGACGAGATACACCGTGTATCCATGCCTGAGACCATCGAAATCATTATGATGGCTACGGCAGCCCTGATACTTCTGGCTGGCAAGGCAAAGGTGCAGGATGCAGTGAAGGGCAACGTCTTCGGAGCAGGAATGAACGCCATGGTAGCTATTTTCGGTATTGCCTGGATGGGCGACACCTTCTTCAATGGACACTTGGATTTCTTCAAGGAGCACATCGCTACCGTGGTGACCCAGTATCCTTTCCTCTTCGCCATCGCCCTGTTCTTCATGTCGATCATGCTCTTCTCGCAGGCGGCAACAGTAAGAACCCTTTATCCTCTGGGTATCGGACTGGGCATCTCGCCTTTAGCACTCGTGGCGATGTTCCCTGCAGTCAATGGCTACTTCTTCTTGCCTAACTATCCAACAGAGGTGGCGGCCATCAACTTCGACCGTACAGGAACTACACGTATCGGCAGATTTGTTGTGAATCACTCCTTCCAGCTGGCTGGCTTCATCACGACCTTTGTCAGCATCGGCGTAGGATACCTCATTATCCAACTGCTTTAAAGTAGGAGCGATAAATATATGTAAATCAGAGAGTTTATTAACAAATATATTAACCTAAATTAAAACCGATTATTATGAATAAAAGATTTTTCTCATTAATGACACTCCTTTTGTTGGTAGTGGCATGTGCGTTTGCAAAACCTAAGGTACGTATTATCGCAACAGGTGGAACCATTGCTGGTGCAGGAACTTCAGCTACAGGTTCAGCATATACAGCAGGTCAGGTAGGTGTACAGAGCTTGATAGCAGCTGTGCCTCAGATGCTTGATTTGGCCGACGTAACTGGCGAGCAGCTCGTTAATATCGGTTCTCAGGATATGAACGACCAGGTATGGCTCAAGTTGGCTAAGCGTATCAACGAGTTGTTGAACAAGGAAGGATATGACGGCGTTGTGATTACTCACGGAACCGACACCATGGAAGAGACAGCTTACTTCCTCAATCTGACTGTTCACAGCGACAAGCCTGTAGTACTCGTAGGTTCTATGCGTCCAAGTACAGGTATCAGCGCGGATGGTCCTGCCAACCTCTATGGAGCCGTTGCTGCAGCTGCAAGTCCTAACTCAAAGGGCCGTGGCGTGATGTGCTGCATGAACAACCTCTTGCTCGATGCAAAGGATGTCATCAAGACTCACACTACAGACTGCGCTACATTCCAGGGTGGCAACTATGGCAAGATTGGTTATATCTATGGTGGCGAGGCTATCTACAACCGCCAGGTAGAGAATCTGCACACCACAAAGAGCGAGTTCAGTGTAGACGGTCTTACCGAGTTGCCAAAGGTAGGTATCGTTTACGGTTACTCCAACTGCTCTCCACTTCCATTCAAGGCTTTCGTTGACGCCAAGTATGATGGTATCGTATTGGCAGGTGTAGGTGACGGCAACTTCTATAAGGACGTATTCGACGAGGCTCTCAAGGCACGCCAGAAGGGTATTCTCGTAGTTCGTTCAAGCCGTGTTCCTACAGGTCCTACATGTCTCAACGGTGAGGTAGACGACACCAAGTATCAGTTTGTAGCTTCTTTGGCTCTCAACCCACAGAAGGCTCGCGTACTCTTGATGCTTGCTCTTACCAAGACCCACGACTGGCAGAAGATCCAGGAGTACTTCCAGAAGTATTAATTTTTCACACTCTCTGATTTCCAGTTCCTCCTGAGTCTCTGTCTAATAGCAGGGAGGAACTACTAAGAGGGAACAATTTATCTTTTTTTTATAAACCTTAATACAAAACCTAAAGATTATGAAGAAAATTATAATGATGTTTGCAGCGCTTGCCATGACAATGGGAGCTAATGCACAAGGAAGCAATATCGGCATGGGCGGTGGCGACGGTGATATTCAGTCGATTCACGAGCGCATAACCAAGTTGGAGAAGAAGAACGATATGTTCAATCTCTATTTCAACTATGCTGCTTCATTCCAGGCAGAGCACAACAGCCTTTCTGATGAATGGGGCACCAAGTTTGCCAATAAGCAGTTGCGTCTCGAGATCAAGGGTAACTTGACCGACAAATTGTACTATCGTTTGCGTCATCGCCTCAACAAGGCTACCGACGCCAAGGGTGAGGACAACTTCGCCAAGGCTACCGACATTATGATGGTAGGTTACAACTTCAACGACAAGCTCTCTATCTCTGGAGGTAAGATGTGCCAGATCTGGGGTGGCTTCGAGTTTGATGAGAACCCAATGTACATCTATCAGTATTCAGACATGGTAGACAACATGGACAACTTCATGGCTGGTGTTACCGTGAGTTACAAGCCAATACCTACTCAGGAGATCGCAGTCGAGATCAGCAATGCTTACAATGGTAAGTTCGCAGATGAGTATGGTGACGAGGCTGTTGTTGTCAACAACGACGAGGCTCATGCGCTTCAGAAATCAAAGAATCCTCTTACCTATATCATCAACTGGAATGGTAGCTTCTTTGATGGCAAGTTGAACACCCGTTGGGCATGGGGTCTTCAGACACAGGCCAAGGGCAAGTACAGCCGTATGCTCACTCTCGGTCAGCAGCTCAATCTGCCTAAGTTCCAGTGGTACTTCGACTATATGGGCGCATTCGACGACCTCGACCGTCTGAAGATTGCTACCAACGAGTTGGGAGGCGCATTGGTTGATGCAGATGGCGATGCTCTCGGCAATGCTTATTTTGGCAAGGTACACTACAACAGCTTTATCACAAAGGCCAACTGGCAGTTTGCTCCAAGCTGGAACTTAATGCTCAAGGGCATGTACGAGACAGCAAGTGTAACCAAGATGGAGCAGTTCAAGAACTACCGCAAGAGCTTCGGCTACATGGGCAGTATCGAATATTATCCAGCTAAGCAGCAGGATTTCCGCCTCTTCTTGGCATACGTAGGCCGTAAGTTCGATTACAGCACAAAGTGCGGTTTGACGGACTACAATACCGATCGCATCGAACTTGGTTTCATGTATCGCATCAAAGCTTACTAAATCAATTTTCCAGTCTTATTTGAAACAAAGGGAGCTGAAGGGGAAACCCTCCAGCTCCTTATTGTATAAATCCATTGGCTAATTCTTATCTATGATGTAGTGTATCATTGTTGTTCTATTGTAGGGCGTGATAACTTGTTTAACTTCTATAACTTCTGAACTAGTTATAGTTCAATTATATACATATATTATTATTTTTTGCCCTTTTTCTTGTTTTTATCCTTTTTTTCCTTGTCCTTGCTCTTTTTCTTGATGCCCAGGAGGTCGCGAAGATTGAAGAAGTCTTTCTTCATGATGAGACCCACACCCTGAGTGTTCAGACTGTTGCGTGTGAAGTAACGGTCGTTGGTCTGATTGTAGACGTGAATCGAGAGGTTGCCGTTAGGGAAGATGAGGTAACGCAGGTCGAAGTCGCCGATGAAGCTCTGTGTGGCGTTGGCGTTGTCGCGATAGCCAAACTGTCCGTTGAAGAGCAGACGGTTGTTGAGCAGTCGTCCGCTCAGAATGCCTTCGTACTCTGCATTGTTGAATCCCTCGTCGCCTGTCGAGATGTTGGCTCCGAAGTTCCAGTTGCTGCTGTTGACGAAGCTCGACAGCACGTTGTTGATCTGCTGTGAGATGGTTCCGCTCAGCAAACTCTGCATCGCCAGCGAGGTCTGACTCTGTTGAGAGGCGTCCTCGCTTGCCTGGTTGTTCTTGGTCTGCGTATAGAATCGTCCTATGCCGAGGAGATAGAGCACCTGCTGGTTCATCTCTTCCTGCGAGTTGATGACGGAGTAGATCATCTGTTTGGCGTCGCTGTTTACAGTAGGCAGGTCCATGGAGAAGTCTACCTTCGGTGCACCTGGTGTGCCGGTGATGTCCATGAGGCAGTCTACACGGATGTTGTTGGAAGAGAAGGAGCGTCCGATGCTCAGGTCGCTCAGCGGCACTCCGTTTACGGTGTATTTGGCCTGCAGATTGAGCGGTGCATTATAGGGGTCGCCTCCGAAGGCGATCGTGCCTCCGGGCTGGAAGTCGAAGTCTTTCTTGATGATGTTCTGGATGGTGAGTTTGTACTGTCCGTGATCCACCACGTAGTTGCCAAACATGTCGAGTCCGCCCTTGTTGTAGTAGTTGGCTCTGATCACTCCGTCGCCGTTGAGCGTGATGTAGTCGCCCGTCTGGTCGTCCATCATCAGCTTGAGTGTGAGGTTGGGGTTGGTGTTGACGAGGAAGTTGATGCGCATATCCGACGAGAAGTCTGAGCTGTCGTCTTCATCCTTGTCGCTGTCGGGTGAATTGGGTTTATATATATAAGGTGTGGCGTCATTCCAGTGGATGAAACTTCCTGCGCTGATGGCGTCGGGGCTTGCCACATTGTAGACGAAGATGGAGTGGGGCTCGGGAGTCGCATCGATGTCGATGATCGTCTCACCGCTCTTGCCGTGAATGCCCACTGTGCCGGTGGCGAAGACGGTTCCATAGAACGTGTCGTCGCCAAACTCGTGTGTGTCGAAGCCTAAGAAGTTGTTGGCATCGATATCGAGGTCGTAGCTCAGGCGGGTGAGGTGCTTGTGGTGTATTCCTCCTCTGATGAGCGCAAAGTGGCTGTGCTTGCCGTTGTAGTGGCTGTCGTAAATGGAGTCGCCCTCAAACTGGATGTCGTCGGGGATGGCATGAGCGCGGAGATGGTTGAAGGTGTAGTCGGTGCCGAGCTGTTTCATGTGCATCTTGCCATGCGCCACGACGTCGCCCACGAGGTTGATGTTCTTCAGGTCGCCCACGACGTTGAGCTTGCCCTTACACCATGCCTCCACATTGTTCATAAAACTGCCGCAGAAGTTCTCCATGAACTTCAGACTTGTGTTGTGGGCCTCGATGCCCAGGTCTATGTAGTTGCGCTTGGGCGACACGTATCCGTTGATCACGGTGAGGTGTTCGGGGCCGTCCTCTGCCGTTGCGTCGATGTTGATTTGTCCTTCCTGGTTGTCGTAGGCTGCCTTGGCATGAAGGGTTCCCAAGGGGCCGTTCTCGAAGACGAAGTCCTTGACGTCGAGGTTGGCGTAGGCTTCTGGAGTCTGGAAGATAGACTTCACCACGGCCTTGCCTGATGCTTTTCCGGCAAAGTCGACCGAGTGGAAGTTGACCAGGTTGAGGATATAAGCCACGTCGACATCCTTCAGGTCGGCTACGATGGAGTCGGTGGCCTGGGGGGTGGCTTTTCCGTTGATGATGATGTGCTGGTCGCCATGCGAGAAGTTGAGCATGTCGACCGTCAGCTCGTTCTTTCTGTACACGATGTCGGCAGGATTGAGAAGCCACTTTTTCTCTCCGAGCATGATTTCTGAAGGGTTCACCGCCACGTGGGCACCCGTAGCTCCATTGTCGGAAGTGAAGAATTGTGTCCTGGTGTCAATCTTTCCCGTGATGGGCAGCTTGCTCGACTGGTTGGCGTAATAGAGCAGGGTGGACAGGTTGTTGTCGGCAGCCGCTGCGCGAAGCCTGTAGACTGGGGCTTTCTCGTAGGGAAGTCCCTGACAGATGCGTGCTTCCATCCTGAGCGAGTCGCCTATGGTGCTGAGCTCGATGTTGGCATCGTGGAATGCTGATCCGTCCCAGCTGAAGTTGGGCGCATTGATGTATAGATTGACGTTCTTCTCGGCATCAGAGATGTTGCCGTTGATGTGAACGGGCAGGCTGAGCGACAGGGGCAGTCCGAACATACGTTGCAGCACTTCGGCAGAAGTGATGTTGGCCTGTAGGGTAAAGTCGTTGTTGCCCTTGGCTGCATGTTTGCTGATTCCGGGAATGGTGGGCAGCTTGTCGGCCACTAATCGCATGATGCTTCCATAGATGGTGGTCAGGTCGTATTGGCCTCGTGCATAGAGATTTACGAAGGGTGCTTCTACGTCGAGGTGACCCTCCTTGCCCTTGTTGTTGGCGCTGATGCTGATGTTGTCGAGGCTGTAGGAGGGGTCGTGCATCTTCATGCCCAAGACTGTGGGGCGTAAATGGTTGATGGCTGCATCGAGCGCATACAGGCGCGAACCTAAATGGTAGTCGCCCTTGACGGACAGGTTGACGTTAGGGTCTGCGATGGAGGCCGTTCCGCGGAGGGTCTTCATGTCGTAGTCGCCATCTATCTCGATGTGGCGGAAGTTGTAGTTGCCATAGTCGAATCTTGCTATGTTGCCCTTGGCAAAGATGTGCTTCATGGTGCCATGGGCGTCGATTCGGGCTTCTACGGTTCCCAACTGGCGGTTGTCGAGAATGCGGCCTAAGTTCACGCCACGGGTGTCGACAGAAGCCTTGATGCGGTCGTCATTTTTGACGGCCTGCAGGCTTATATTGCCTGCGTCGGTCTCTATATTTCCCTTGGCGGAGAGGATTTTTTCGTAGCCTTTTGCCTTGCCGGTAAGGTGGATGGTGCCCAAACGCAGGATTTCCTTTGGTATTTTCACCTTGCTGCCCAAGTTCTCTGCCAGGAACTCCACGCCGGCAGGGGAGAGGTTCAGGTTGGCGATGTCGGCATTCCAGGCAGGATGGCTGCTTGCGTGGCTGTAGCTGCCCCGTGCCTGCAGATTGATGCTGCCGCTGCCTGTGCGGAGGTTGAGCGAGGGGACGGATATTGACTTGTCCGTGCCCGAGAAGCGGGAACTGACAAATACTGCATCGTCGAAATGGCGGAAAGCCGGCACCAGACTTGCCACGTCGGCAAAGGTGATCTTCGACTGCTGGATGCCTCCCTCGAAGTGAAGGCTCTCGGGAATGAACCTCTTGCCCTCAAAGCGATAAGTGGCCTTCAGGTCGTCGAGAACCAACTCGGAGCGAGGCATGAGCAGGCGGAACTCCCTGAGTGTGGCTTTCTGCCTGTCGGCCTGCAGCTTGAAGTGAAGTGACTGCAACTTGAAGCCCGACTCGTCCTTGAAGGATAACTTCTTGAGCAACAGGTCGATGCTGTTGTCGGTTACATGATTTAAGAGGATGTGCGACGAGAGTTCGCTCACCCTGATGTGCTGGGGCGAGAAGACACCGCTGCGGGGAGCCACGTCGCGCTGGTTGTAGGCGATGGCGCCTCGGCGGATGATGAGACTTCCGATGTGCAGGTCGAGAGGCTTGTGCCGGGTGGTGTCCTTGGAAGCCAGCGAGTCGAGTACAAACTGGAAGTTGGCAGGGCTCTTGGCTGTCTGGCGGTAGAGGTTGGCACGCAGACCGAAGATTTGCGCAGACGAGACGGAAATCTTGCCCTGTGTGGCAGCGATGTAGTCAATCTTGGCCGACAGACGGCTGGCATAGATAAGGCTGTCGCCCTGCTGGTCGTACATCATCACATCGTCGACGATGATTCGGTTGAAGAAGCCCAGGTTGACTTTTCCCACTTCCACCTTGGTGCCGAATTTGTCGGCAAGAGCCTCTGCCACCTCTTTGCCCAAGAAGGTCTGTACTGATGGCACGTGCATCAGTACGATGAGCAGCAAATAGAGGACGATGAGTGTCCAGATGATGCCGTTACATATATGTTTGAACTTCTTCAAATGTGAATATTTCTTGAAAATTGGTACAAAATTACATTATTTTTGCGTCAAAATCGAATAAAACTACAGAATTTCTTTTCCCACTCACATTTTTTTGCTATTTTTGCACCACTATTCAGCACTTTTAAAGGAAAATCAGTAATAAAAATACCATCAGCAGATAAGAAATAGAAAGACGGCATCATCGCGTATGCCGAAACCATGCAAAAAGTGAGAATATAAAGTATAATAATTAAAATATAAAAAGTTTATGTAGTTATGGCAGATGTAATCAAGTTACGTAAAGGACTGGACATCAACCTGAAAGGCAAAGCCTCAAAGGATGTGACGCTGCAGGTGAAGCAGGCAGAGGAGTATGCTCTCGTGCCTGAGGCCTTCGTGGGCGTTACTCCCAAGGTGGTGGTGAAGGAAGGTGTTCATGTCAATTCGGGCGATGCGCTGTTTGTCAACAAAGCATGTCCTGAGGTGAAGTTTGCCTCGCCTGTGAGCGGTACTGTGACCGCCATAGAGAGAGGTGAGCGCAGAAAGGTGCTCTGTGTGAAAGTGAAAGCTGACGCTGAGCAGCAGGCTACCGATTTCGGTAAGAAAAATGTGGATGAATTGGACGGAGAAGCTGTAAAGAATGCCTTGCTTGAGGCAGGTCTCTTCGGATACATTAACCAGTTGCCTTATGCTGTGTCCACCACTCCCGACACCAAGCCTAAGGCAATTTTTGTTTCTGCACTTCGCGACATGCCTTTGGCTTCTGACTTCGAGAAGGAACTCGAAGGGAATGAGGAGGCTTTCCAGGCTGGTCTGACAGCCCTGAGCAAGGTGGCTAAAGTCTACTTGGGTGTAGGCATCGACCAGCACAGCCGTGCGCTTGAGGAGGCAAAGAATGTGGAGGTTAATGTGTTCGACGGTCCTTGTCCTGCTGGTAATGTAGGAGTACAGGTCAACCATATCGCCCCTGTCAACAAGGGTGAGGTGGTATGGACTGTAGACCCATCGGCGGTCATCTTCTTCGGCCGTCTTTTCCTTACTGGCAAGGTGGATCTTCGCAAGAAGGTGGCTGTGGCAGGAAGCGAGATCAAGACTCCCGGTTATGCTGAGGTTTTGGTAGGAACTCCTTTGAGCGCTTTTGTAGCCGATCAGTTGAAAACCACTGAGCACGTGCGACTTATTAATGGCAATCCTCTTACTGGTGTGCAGACCAGTATTGCAGGCTTCGTAGGCGGACATACATCTGAGGTAACTGCCATACCCGAGGGCGACGACAAGGACGAGATGCTGGGCTGGATACTTCCACGCACCAGTCAGTTCTCTACCTCTCGTTCTTATTTCTCCTGGCTCTTTGGCAAGAAGAAGGAGTACGACCTGGATGCCCGCGTGAAGGGTGGCGAGCGCCACATGATCATGAGCGGCGAGTACGACTCAGTATTGCCAATGGACATCTTTGGCGAGTACCTCATCAAGGCCATCATTACCGGCGACATCGACAAGCAGGAGCAGCTCGGAATCTACGAGGTGAGTCCTGAGGACTTCGCCGTAGCCGAGTTTGTAGACAGCTCTAAGCTCGAGCTCCAGAAGATAGTACGCGATGGCTTGAACACCTTGCGCAAGGAGAATGCTTAATTGTAATAATGAATAAAAAAATGAGTGCATTAAGAAATTATCTCAACAAGATAAAGCCCAACTTCCAAAAGGGAGGTAAGCTTCATGCTTTCGAGAGCGTCTTTGATGGCTTCGAGAGCTTCCTGTACGTGCCCAACACGACAGCGAAGAGCGGAGCACACATTCATGACGCCATTGACTCGAAGCGCATCATGAGCTTTGTGGTAATCGCCCTGATTCCTGCTTTGCTCTTCGGTATGTATAATGTGGGTTACCAGAACTATCAGGCTGCCGGAACATTGGCTACAGCCAGTTTCCTCGAGGTTTTCGGTTTCGGATTCCTGACTGTACTTCCTAAGTTGCTCGTCAGCTATATCGTGGGTCTCGGCATCGAGTTTGCCTGGGCACAGTGGAAGCACGAGGAAATTCAGGAGGGTTATCTCGTCAGCGGTATCATCATCCCATTGATCATTCCTATCACCACACCTCTGTGGATGCTCGCCCTGGCTTGCGCCTTCGCTGTTATCTTCTGCAAGGAGATCTTCGGTGGCACAGGTATGAACATCTTCAATGTGGCTGTAGGTGCCCGTATGTTCCTCTTCTTCTCAT
>CAVACC010000067.1:0-18481 GCA_963587495.1 Clostridia bacterium
CGTACGTACGGTGCAATGAGAGGTGCTGGGGGTAACTCCCCACATCTACTCTATTTTATTTCTATCGATGTAATCATTTCGATTCAAATATCTTTTGACGTTCCTCCTTAAACTGATTTATTGGCATATTGTAAAGCACTGATGTGTTATCTTTTCGCTCCACATAATGAACATACGATATGTCGTTTTCCACAATATGAATATTGTCACTCGGAGTTACAACCAATAATTGAAGATGCAACTGTTTGCAGAGCGAAATCAGATAACGAGCCTTGTCTTCGTCTTGTGCTCTAAAAGCTTCGTCTATTGCAATAAAGCGGAACGACGAGTCACATCCATGCTTTGTTAAGCCAAACTGATAGGCAATAGCCGAACCAAGGATTGTATAAGTCAGTTGAGCCTTTTCGCCACCCGAGAGCTGTCCCATCGACTCATAGGTATTGCGTTTCAAGTCGTCGGCTTTATAAAATTCCACAGCCTTATACGTTAACCATCCTCTCACATCCATCACTTTAGTTCGCCATTGCTCATCCTGCAATCGTTTCATTAAAGGTAAAACATGCTGTTCAAAGTGAACACGCTGACCATCAACTTTTGAGTTTATCTCATGCACATTGGGCATCGCATCATTAAGCAACTGTGAGAACTCAATTATGTCCGCATTATATTTCTTTGTAGACACCAGCTGAATGTAAGTTTCAGGATGAACATTAAAGTCAATGTCTTTAAGATAGCAATTCAATTGTTCAATAGTTTTACTTATGGATGAAGCCCAATCCATGAAGAACTGACGGAACACAGAAATGTTATTGGTGAGAGTTTCATGCAAATACTTGTTGAACCTATTTTCAAAACTTGGCAAAGCTTCCTCGTTCAATTTTTTAAGGAAAGCCTTGTATTCAGATATACATTCAATAGACCCAGGAAGACCATTGACATCAGAACGCCAACTCGCGAACTTCGCAGTTATCTTCTCTGAAGGATTCTTGAATTCACTAATCTTGTCTTTACAAATACTCTCCTTCTTATATTTTTCGCTTTGCTTAGTCTTAATTTTATTATCAATATCGCTTTGCAAGAATTTCCGTTTAGCGTCAATATCAGTCAAACCGATAAGCAAAAAGTCAGGATTACTGTTTTCAAAATCCTCAACATCAACAGCGTGCATTAACGCCAATGCTTCAGTGTTCTCATTACAGCGTTTTTTTATAACATTCTGTTCTTGCTCTAAAGTACCTTGCCTTTTATATAGGTCCGCATTATCATTCTCAATTGCATCAATCTTCAGCTTTACGTTCTTTAATTGTTGTTGCAGCGTATTTATTCTGTCATTAGTAGATTCGAGTTGCTTCTTCTCTTCTTTCTTCTCATTGATTCTTATCGAATACGATTGCCAATCAATAGCATCGAACTTTTCAAAACTGAGCAAATTAGAGAAAGCCTCCTTTCGTTCTTCAGCCTCCTTTCTTTTATGGTCAAGTGCCACCAGCTCTTTATTCAAAGCTGTTAGCTGATTACATAAAGCCTCATACTCTTTTTTAATGGCAGCAATTTTTTCGCGATTGTCCCAACCAAGCACGTAATGCTCTCTTTTGTTTACGCTAGGACGATCATCCTTCTCGTGCTTACCGCCCTTCGATTTAATGAGCCCTTCTTTTGTTACAGCCTTTTCGGTTATATGGTTGAAGTCTTCTAATGTATTAACACACATATAATTAAACTCCAAATACAATCTGTCTTCAAGCCAATCTAAGTAATTCGCTTCAGGTTTGAGTTCTATTTTTTTCAAAAGTGAGCACTCCTCAACTTCTCTATTCTCAAACTCTCGCAAAGTTTCCAACCCATTGTATCGATGATAAACAATTCTACCTCGTAAATTATGGTTGTTAACATAGTCGTTTACTTGACGATAGTATTTTTCGGGCACAATGAGTCGTAGCGCAAAGTTATGGAGTATACGTTCTATGGCAGACTCCCATTCACGATCATCATCTTTTACTTGTATGAGTTCACCTATAAAAGGAATCTCATTCGTTGTCGCCCCCACGTGCTCTATAATCTCATCACGTATTTCTGCAACACGCCCCGAAATATTGTTTTCATGATTACGAAGATAGTTGATAGTCTGAACACAGTTATTTTTGTCAGTTTCAATCTTCTCCTTCTCATTTTGCAAGTGCCTTTTTCTTTCAGCCAATTCATCATCAAGTAATTCTTGCAAAGCCACCTTTTGCACTTTAGCTGCCACTTTATTGGCTTCGAATGTTGAAGCGTCAAAACTTTGAGGCAAATCAACTTTAAGAACAAGTCTATTATACTCATCCTCCCTTTTCTTACGTTCTTCCAAGCATCGCTCTAGGTCTTTTATATCCTTTTCAATGTCTTTAATTTGTTGCCCTACAGTGTCAGACTTGATGGCTACTTCTAAGTTGCTTTTCTCCTCATCAAGACTTTTCTTTTTAGCTTTATTAGCTGTAATAGTGTCATCTAATTGACGTAATTTACTTTTACATTCCCCCAAATGCTCCTGACAAAGCATAATAGTCCTATAAGCAAACCAATAAGAAATAATATCTTTTTGGCTTTGTAGCTCGTTAATGTTCTTGTTTATTAACTGCAACTCATCCGCCAATTTGTCTATAGGTTCAAGCAGACGTATTTGCTCTTTAGTCATCTCGATGCTTGTCTTCGCATCCATTAGGTTTTGAAAGTTATCGCTCTGTTCCTTATAAATTTCCTCAGCATCTTTTTCCTCAAGCATATTATCTCGAATAAAGCTGTCTAAATCATTAAGAACCTTTACACCCACCAGTTGATTGAAAAGTGTAAGCGCTTTTTCCGACCGCATGCCAAACACAGCAATCATCTTTTGCTCGTATGCCATAGGACCATCAAAGAACTCTATCATACGTTTAGTACTTCCAGCATTCAACGCCCTCTCCATACGTTTACGCCATTCGTCCTTAGAGTCAAATTCTTCAAAGTCCATAGATATGGTAAGGGGCTTATGCGCCATACCAAAGACAGTTTTTAAACCATCGCCAGCATAATAGCGAACCTGAAAAATCGTCACCACTCTACCATCCATGTTAGTAAACGTGGCAAGCAATACAGAGCGATTTTTTTTATCGCGCAACTTCAATGACGATACACCCGCATCGCCTTCTTGTTTCTGACCATAAATACCAAAGAAATAGGTTTCTTCTGTTCTATTTCCTTTTTTTTCAGCTCCAGAAGATTGATTGTAGAAGCGCTGACGTTTTAAAGGCACAAGCAAAGTTAACAAAGCATCAATAAGCGTACTTTTACCTGAAGCATTGGCACCTGTTAGCAACGAATTGTTTCCCTGAGGATTCAATCGAAACACCTTGTCATTAAATGTTCCCCAATTCCACACCTCCATGTAGTCGAGTTTAAAGCCTGCAACCTGTGGATTGGTATTAAATAGATTGGTCTGATACATCATAGTCTTTAAGTTGGTTTTTAAAATCTAACAAATCGTCAAGAGTTATTTTTTCCTTTATAATACGATGTATTTTATATCGTTTTTCACCCTCACTGTTTTTAGGTGAAACAAGGAACCCAAAATCTACGATTCGTTCAATATTACTATCAAGGTCTTTTTCAAACTTCACCTTATTATACAATGCCGGCAGAAACAATTTTGTTTCTTCCTTGATGTCTGCTGCTGTTACATATTTGTCCGTTGCCTGTGATAACGTAGGATTACTATCAAAGTCTTCAAGCATCTGACGCAGTACTACAAGCATCACCGATACTTCAAAGCCATATTGCCTACGCGACATTAAATTTATTGTTTTATCGCCATCCAGTGTCATTTGTTTAACAAAGGCAAAACCTTCGTCCTTTTTAAGGATAAGTTCCAACCCCATGGTGCTGATATAGTTTTGTATTTCAGTCTGATAAGTAAGCAGTTCGTTCCATGTGGTATCACTTTTTTCAACAACCCCTTTCAGTAATCTTACAATAGCTTTACTGTAGGGTTTAATTCCATATTCACTCATTGCGTAATAATAATTTGGGGGATAGTTATTGTTTTATCTTTTGAAAATGCAATTTCTTGCGTACGATCGGCAGAAACCACAGTCTTATACTCCTTTAGTATTGCTATATAACCAAACAATTCTGAGAGACCTTTTTCAATTCCATTATTTTGATCAATTACTTCTGCCAAAGTAGTTTGAACACTATTCTTTAGCATGTTGTTAATACGCTTTCGCAGTATTTGCCGGTCTACTTGATATGGATTATATAGCTTCGCTAAACGTTCAAGCTCATTTATGCCCAAATCAGCTTCGGTAGGCACGTTTTTGTATTCAATTTCTTGTTTGGGAGTTAAATTCAACTGACGTTCCAATGGCAAACAGAGTTCTAAAGCCTCATAACTCAACGAGACACTACACCTTTCTTTATTTTGAGTCGTGTTCAATAGCAGTTTCTTAATGTCGTTAATAACTTGTTTTGTAGCTTGTATCTCAGAGTTTCCATTGTTTCTAATAATCTGACTCAATTTCTCGGTCATTTTATTGTTAGTCTTCGAAACCTTGTTTCCAGCATCAAACAAGTGTTTTTTAAGGTCTTTCAAGAATTTATCTTTCGAAGCAATATTTCTTTTAGCAAGGGTATCGTATAACAAGTTAGTCAGCTCTTCCCATTCCTTTTGCAATTCAGATGAAAGCAGAAATTCCCAAAAGGCATAAAAACTCTTTCCTTGTTGCGACTCCTTCAATTCAGCATAAGCATCAAATATATAACAGAGTATGTTTTTCTTTACTTCGTTATTTGTTTGGCGTTGATATATTTGCTTAATAATTTCCTTAAAATTGTCGTCCACTTCTTTAAAGTCCGACAACAGTTCTTTTGCCAACTTGTTCAAGCTGTTGTATCTTGGCTCAATCTGATAGTCCTCATACACTTCAATATCCTCACCAATCTCCAAACGTTCAATCTGACGTTCTATGTCCTCCTTCTTTTGTCGTAGCAATTCTAAGCGTTTTTCTCGGTCTTCGTTAGAGAATTCAACCAAGTCTTTTAGTTGCGAAAACAATGTCTTGAACTTAGATTCGGTTCCAATATATTCTTCTTTTTTTAGCGAAGCCACCCAGTCCAACACCTTACTTGTATGTGAGGAAATTTCATAGATAATCTCGCCATCCTCATTCTGATAATTGGCAAAGAAGCCCTTATCCGTCCAATATTTAACGAGACGTTTAGCCTTCGCTTCATTTGATTCTCTTGTATATGCTTCATTAGTAGAATCCTCATCCACTATCGGTTCTGCCAAATTATCAAGTTTTGTTTCTAGCAACATATGTAGTCTATCTTCTTCTATTGCCATTTGCTCGTCAAACACACTTGTTACGAATGCCAAGAAAAATTCTGCACTCCTCATTTTTAGTAACTTCACACTTGGCGAGTTATTCAATGTTTGTACAAGTTGGTTAATATCCATTGTCTATTTATTTGGGTTTAGTTTGTTTATGTATGCAAAAATAGTGGTATTCAGTTGGATATGCAAGTGAATGCTAATATTTGTGGATGTTGTGTACTATGAATTGTGGGGGTACAACTAACTTTTGTGGCAGTTTGTGATTAACCTTGTGGCTAATGGCTTTCATTGGCACTGCCATCAACGACAGCGCAGCACCGACATACATAAACCTAATCTTTGCCTTGTCGCTTATGGGCGATATGCCCACAAACAAGGCAAGGATGAGCGACAATGCGCAGAAGCAGAGTGCCAGTAATGCTGTTCCCATATTCTATTCTGTTTTTTAATCTTTCAAACAAGCAAGCGGTATGACTTTGACTCCGTCTGGGCGTGTGTAAGCCATGCTGCCACCTGTCATGACAATCATCAAGTCGGGTTCGCGCAGCGGCACCTGCTTTTCTGTCTCATTATGCACTTGAATGAGTCGTTTAATTTCCAAAAGATGTTTGGCTCCTTCTTCTATTTCACGGCTGCCAAGTTTGCACTCTATCAGAGCATAGCGTCCATCGTTAAGATGAAGCACCAAGTCGGCTTCCAGTCCGTAGCGGTCGCGATAGTATGACAAATGACTGTCGTGAGATGCGGAATACACCCTGAGGTCACGTGCACACATTTGCTCGAAAATAAAGCCGAATGTCTTTAATTGAGTCATTAAGGCCTCTGGTGACAGGTTGAGTGATGCTACAGAAACGGAAGGGTCGCAGAAGGCACGTTTCGGCCTACTTTGTATAGTTGCCTTACTCCTAATAGACGGGCACCAAGCTTCTATGTCCTGAATAACAAACAGTTTTTCCAATGCCTCAATATAACTTTCAAGCGTAGGTCGGGTGCATTCCACATCATCAGCAACTGTAACATCTGCTAAGATAGAGGATGTTTTTGCCAATGTTGAGATGTTGCGCGCATATGATTTCATAATCATGTGCGCCAATTTCTGTTTCCTCCTTACTCCATCAATGCGAGATATGTCATTTTTATATACAGATTTTACATATTCTTTAGCGACAAGCAGTTTTGCCTTGTCATCGCTTAAATTCAATGTGGCAGGCCAACCTCCTCTGCATGCAGAAAAAATAAGTTCTTCTATGCTCAACTCAGTTGTGGCAAATACTTCTTGTTGAGGATTGTCGAACATCTCCATTAATGATACGCTGCCGTTAGATTCTCCATATTCCCATAGGCTCATAGGCAGCATTTCCATTCGAGAGATACGGCCGGTTCCGCTATGGTGTATTTTACTGTCGTCTATTGCATTTGACCCAGTCAATATAAATTGTCCAGGCAATCCTCGCTCGTCCACCTTTGTACGCACTGCATCCCATAGCATTGGCGCATCTTGCCATTCATCTATCAAGCGCGGAACATTACCCTCTAGCAAGAATGATGGCTTGGTAATGGCTGTTGACAGATATTCTTCTCGATGGTCTGTGTCTTGCAAACTTATAACGCTGTTTGCCAACTGCTTGGCTGTCGTTGTTTTCCCGCACCATTTTGGACCTTCAATGAGCACGGCCCCCATTGCTTTAAGATGGGCTTTAAGTTGTACGTCAAAAACTCTATTTTTATATACCATATTCGTTTGCTGATTTTGTTACTTATGATTATAGATGCAAAGTTACTCATTTTTATTTAATTACAAAAGTCATTTTAATTTTTTGATATTTTTTATTTGTAGTTTTAGAGGCGTTTTATTTGTAATTTTAGATGAGTTTTATTTGTAATTTTTGCGGTAAAGCGTTTGGTGCTTTTGTGGTAATTCATCTGGTGTTTTTGTAGTAAGCACTACGTTTAATAAGGTAAGCTGCACCTCGTAAATAAAAAATAAATGTGATTTATTTTTGTATTTCTCTCGGTTTGCATTTCGAGGAGGTTAAGTAAGTTCTTGTAAGTAGGAATAGCGTTAATAAAATAAAGATGAGGGTGCGTCACAGACTTATGACACACCCTCTTCTTTTGTTTTTTGGGGTAGTTACATCTCTACGTGGACTTCGTGCTTGCCTGGGGAGCAGGGAACAATGGTTCCGCAGATGAGCTTGCCGTCTACGGTGATGCGGCTTACGCCCTTTTCCTTGCCATCGGGATTTTTTACCACGATGTGGTACTCGCCACCACGGAACTTGCGTACTACCTCATACTCCTTAGCGGTGCTTGGAAGGCAGGGATCGATGAGAAGACCCTCGTAGTCGGGCTTGATGCCGAGAATGAACTCGCTGACGGTGTACCACATCCATGCTGCTGTGCCTGTGAGCCATGAGTTCTTTCCCTCGCCCGGACGGGCAGCATCCTTGCCTGCCACCATCTGGCAGTTCACGTATGGTTCCACCTTGTGCAGCGTCTGATATTTCTCTTCCACGTAGCTGGGTAGAATTTTGGTGTAGTGGTTCCAGGCATCGTTGCCACGTCCCGCTACAGTCTCACCGATGATAACCCAAGGATTGTTGTGGCAGAAGATTCCTGCATTTTCCTTGTAGCCCTCTGGGTAAGAGGAAATCTCGCCCATCTCAACATGATAGGTGGTGTAGGCAGGATTGTTGAGCACCATGCCGTGTTCACACTCCAGTCGCTCCTTGGCACTGTCGAGAGCCTTGTGGCAGAGACCTTCCTCAATACCTATGCCCGCCATGGTGCACCATCCCTGGCTTTCGATGAAAATCTTGCCCTCTTCGTTTTCGTTGCTTCCTATCTTGTTACCGAAGAAGTCGTAGGCACGCAGGAACCATTCGCCGTCCCAGCCATGCTGCTTCACGGCCTCGCTCATCTGGTCTACAGCCTGTTGCATGCGATCGGCCTCAGCCAGACAGGCTTCGGCATTCATGCTTGCGATGGTGTTGCCCTGACTTGCCTCCTTGGCAAGTTGACGGCACAAAGCTATATAGTCTTTGCCGGTGACAACAAAGAGTCCGGCTATCATCAGGCTCTCTGCCTTGGAGCCTTCTCCCTTGTTCTCTGTTGTCTGGAAACTCTCGTTAGGATCCCATGAGAAGCAGTTGAGGTTGAGGCAGTCGTTCCAGTCGGCACGTCCGATGAGTGGCAACTTGTGAGGACCGAGGTTGTTGATGACATGGTTCATAGAAATCTTGAGGTGTTCAAAGAGAGTTACCTCGCTGCCCGGCTGGTTGTCGAATGGCACTTGCTCAGAGAGGATGGAGAAGTCGCCCGTCTCCTTGATGTAAGCCACGGTGCCGAAGATGAGCCAACATGGATCATCGTTGAATCCGCCACCGATGTCGTTGTTGCCGCGCTTGGTGAGTGGCTGATACTGATGATAGCAGCCGCCGTCTGGGAACTGGGTGCTGGCAATGTCAATGATGCGCTGGCGTGCACGGGTTGGAATTTGATGCACAAAGCCCACGAGGTCCTGGTTGGAGTCGCGGAAGCCCATGCCACGACCGATGCCGCTCTCGAAGAAACTGGCCGAGCGCGACATGCAGAAAGTAATCATGCACTGATACTGGTTCCAGATGTTCACCATGCGGTCGAGCTTGTCGTTGCCGCTCTTTACGGTGAAGATATTCAGCAGGTTGTCCCAGTATTTGTTAAGCTCAGTGAAGGCAGCGTCCACCTTCTCTGTTGTGTCAAACTGCTGGATGAGCAGATGAGCCTTCTCCTTATTGATGACCTTCTTGGCGACGAACTTCTTGTCCTGTTCGTTCTCCACATAGCCTAAGAGGAAGATGAGATCGCGGCTCTCGCCTGGCTGCAGTGTCACCTCGATATAATGTGACGCGATAGGGCTCCAGCCGTGGGCAAAGCTGTTGCGTGGTTTGCCCTCCGTCACAGCCTGAGGCTCAGAGAACTCGTTGTAGAGCCCGATGAAACTCTCGCGGTCGGTGTCATATCCCTGGATTTCTGTATTGACGGTATAGAAAGCATAGTGATTGCGGCGCTCACGATACTCTGTCTTGTGATAGATGGTGGAACCTTCCACCTCTACCTCGCCGGTGGAGAAGTTTCGCTGGAAGTTTTCCATATCGGTGGCTGCATTCCAGAGGCACCATTCGGCAAAGGAGAACACCTTGAGGGTCTTCGTCTCCTGCGACTGATTCTTGAGCGTCATCTTCTGCACCTCAGCCCAGGTGTGAAGCGGAACAAAGAAGAGCACACTTGCCTCCACACCGTTCTTGCTTCCCGTAATGCGGGTATAGTTCATACCGTGACGGCACTCGTAGCTGTCGAGTGGAGTTTTGCAGGGTTTCCATCCGGGGTTCCACACGGTGTCGCCATCCTTGATATAGAAATAGCGGCCGCCATTGTCCATAGGCACGCCGTTGTATCGGTAGCGGGTGATGCGACGGAACTTGGCATCCTTGTAGAAGGAATAACCACCTGCTGTGTTGGAGATGAGGGAGAAGAAATCCTCGTTGCCCAAATAATTGATCCAAGGCCATGGGGTCTGTGGATCGGTAATCACGTACTCGCGATTGTCGTCATCGAAATGACCATACTTTTTTTCTGCCATTGTCTTTGTAGTATTTTTATTGGTTTTTACTTATTTATTGCGTAGAACTGAATTCTTATGAGAAACAGAGTGCCTTTTTTTTAGATTATTTGTATGATTTTGATGCAAAGTTAGTAAAAAGTTTTAGTTGTAAAGTAAGATAACTGATATTTTTTTGTATTTTTGCAATAGATTAGGTTTGAAATCAAACGGATTGTTAACATTTCATTCACTTGGCTTATGAAAAGAAACATTTTAGCACTTGTCATTGCCTTGTTTGCCGTGATACAAACGATGGCTCAGACTTACGACAACCTTTGGAAGCAGGCTGATGCCTACAGGCAGAAAGACCTTCCGAAGAGCGAGATAGGCGTGATGAGAAAAATAAGCGCCAAGGCTTCCGAGTCGAAAGACTACGGACAACTCTTAGCTGCCGAGATGAGACAGGCGATGCTGTGGAAATCTATTTCCACCGACTCTCTGGCTCCTGCCATCAACCGTATGACGAAGCTGGAGCAACAGGCTGCAGATCCTGTGCTCAAGGCTGTGTGGAATGCGGTATTAGGAAAGCTCTATGAGGAGAATGCCTACGACATCGCCGTGCCCGACGAGGGTGAACAGACAAGCCATTACCGAGTGAACAAGGCGAAGGCGCAGAAATACTTCATGAAGGCGCTGGCACAGCCCGAGCAGCTTGCCCGCCACACATCGACCGAGTATGCGCCCCTCACCATGAAGGGACTCGACGGATCGTCGTTTGGCAATGATTTACTCCATCTTATAGGTTTCGAGGCCGACAGCAAGGAGGCTTATCTGAAGATGTACACCTATTATAATAAGGTGGGCAACAGGGGCGCAGCCTGTCTGTGTGCCTTTGAGGTGATTCAGAAATATCGTCAGGACGACGTGAGAGTGGTGAAAAAATCGAAGTATCTCAACACCATCGATTCGCTCATACATGTATATCAAGACATTCCCGAGGCGGGAGAACTGGCGGTGGAGCACTATCGCTTCATGGAGGAAGCCACCGACACCAAACCGGCTGACAAGCTCAACTACATCAACTACGCCCTGAGCCGATGGGGAGGATGGTCGAGGATGAACGTGCTGAGGAATGCACAGAAACGACTCACCGAACCGATGTTCGATATTGATGATATGCAGCAGGTGTTGCGCCCCGGACAGAAGCAGTGGGTTCATCTCAGCGTGCGCAACCTGCAGAACGTGAAGGTGAAGCTGTCGCGTCTTGATATCACTGCAGACAACGAATACGACGTGCAGGACGAGAAAACTTACAAGTGGCTGAAGACCAAGACTTCAGCGCTGCACGAGAAAGAATACAGCAGACAGTTTTACGGTCATCCCAACTACGAGGAGGTGAAAGACTCCATCCTGTTGCCAGCGCTGCCCATAGGCGCTTATCTCATGGAGGTGACGGCCGATAATCCTGGTGTGGCGCCAGCCCGACGACTCTTCTATGTGAGCGATCTGGCTGTGATGATACAGCAGTTGCCCGACGAAAGGCACCGCTATGTAGTGGTGAGTGCCACGAGCGGACAGCCCATTGCCGGCGCAAGGATAGAACTCTACAGAGACGACTACGACTTCAAGGCCAAAAAGCGCAAGCGTATCGTGCATGCCAGACTCACCGCCGATGCCGATGGCGAGGCATACTTCAAGAACGTGGATGGAAGCGTGCTGCTTTCTACCACGACCGACAAGTACTGTCCGGCACGAGACATCTATCTCTCGCGTACACGCTACTATGAGCAGAAAAACAACAAGACCATCGTCAATCTATATACCGACCGAGCCATCTATCGTCCCGGACAGACGGTGCATGCTGCTGCCATCCTCGCCATCAATGAGCGGGGGACTGATGCCAAGGCCTTTGAGAAGGGCAAGGAGGTGAAGATGGAATTGTATGATGCCAACTGGAAAGTGGTGGCAGAGAAGACTGTCACGACGGACGATTACGGAATGGCTGCCGCCGACTTCGTGTTGCCACAGGGTGGACTGACGGGACTGTATAGTGTAAGAGCCATGGGCGGTGGATGCGACTTCCGTGTTGAAGAATACAAGCGACCCACCTTTGAGATAACCTTCCCTGAGGTGAACGAACGATATACATGGGGCGACACCGTGGTGGTGAAAGCTACAGCCAAGACTTATGCCGGGCTGCCTGTGCAGGGAGCCAAGGTGGAATACACTGTGACAAGGCGCAACCAACTGTGGTGGTGGGGCTCACGCTCAGCCGACCGAAAGGTGATGACAGGCGAGGCTGTGACCCGTGAGGACGGAACCTTTGATGTGGAAATACCATTGGAGCCTAAGTTGACAAGTGCCGACAGCAATGAGGCTGACGAGTTTATGCGCGTGGCAAGGTTCTTCCACTTCGACGTGTCTGCCATCGTCACCGACATCAGCGGCGAGAGCCATGAAGGCGAGATGAGTCTGCCTCTCGGCACGAAGCCCACCGCCTTTGCAGTCGACCTCCCGAAACGCATGGAGACCGACAGTCTGAAACAGGTTACCTTCTCCTACCTCAACAGTGCAGGAGTGAAGATTGTCCACTCGCTGAAGTATCGCATAGATGGGGGCGAGTGGCTTGATGCTGAGGCCAATGAGCCTGTGCAACTGCAACATTTGGTATCGGGTATGCACATGGTGGAGGCTGTGTGCGGACAGGACAGTCTGCAGCATAAGTTCGCCCTCTTTAGTATGAAGGACACCAGGCCGATGGAGGAGACCATGCACTGGAGCTATCAGACTGCCACGAGCTTCCGCACCGACGGCAAACCCGTCTATCTGCAGGTGGGTTCATCGGCCAACGGCGTGCACATCGTCTACTCGATGATTGCTGGCAACAAGCTGATTGAGAAAGGTGCATGGGAACTGGGCGACAGCATCGTCACCCTGCCTTTCACCTACCGACCAGAATATGCCTCGGGCATCGTGCTCAACTACGCCTTCATCAAGGACGGAAAATGTTATTCACGAACCATGAGCATTGCACGACCCATGCCCGAGAAGAAGTTGAACATCGAGTGGAAAACCTTCCGCAACCGACTCACACCAGGACAGAAGGAGGAATGGACACTGCGCATCACCACGCCCGACGGCAAACCTGCCAAGGCGCAGATGATGAGTGTGCTCTACGACAAGTCGCTCGACCCGTTGCAGAGGCTGACATGGCAGATGAACTTAGGCTTCTATCAGTCGCTGCCCAGTTGCTACTGGAAGAACAATCTCGCCGTGAGAAGCCGCTATGCGGGCTTCGGCAGCAACTTCCCCACCAAGTATTATCAGGAGAACGAACTGCAGGCCGACAGTTTTAATCCGCTCTACTTCCAAAGCGAGTTTTATGGCAAGAAGGTGTTCTTCTATGCCAAAGGTGCCATGGAAGACAGAGCGGTGGAGAGTGCAAAGGCAACAGCACCTGTCATCAAGAAGGATGAACTCGTAAAAGAGGAAAGTAGAGTGATGCACATCAGAGGAGCCAGATATGCTAACGCCAAACAGCTGTCGGGACTTACCGAGAGCGCTGCAGAGGATGTGGCTGACGGAGGAATCGCTGTGGGCTGCTCTGCGCCAGAGGAGGCTAAAATCGAAAAGGCGCTCGACCAGGTGCAGACACGCGAGAATCTGAGCGAGACTGCTTTCTTCTATCCTGCCCTGCAGACCGACGATGAGGGTAATGTGGCCATACGTTTCACCCTGCCTGAGAGCATCACTACTTGGAGATTTGTGGGACTGGCCCATAATAGAGAGATGTGTCATGGCATCATAGACGCCGAAGCTGTGGCACAAAAGACAGTGATGGTGCAGCCCAATATGCCACGCTTCCTGCGCGAAGGCGACAAGGCTGTGATGGCTGTCAGAGTGTTCAATAACTCAGACAAGACGGTGAGTGGCAATGCACGTATGCAGATTCTTGACCCCGAAACCAATAAGGTGGTGTGGCAGCAGACTCAGAAATACGACCTGGAAGCCAACGGATCGACATCGCTGATGTTCAACGTGGAGGGACTGAAAGAAGGTATATATATAAATAAGGTGGTGGCTGCCGGTCATGGTTATAGCGATGGTGAGCAGCACTATCTGCCCGTATTAGGCAACAGCGAGCTCGTAATACGTACTTTGCCTATCACACTGACGGAGAAGGGCGAGAAGCACTTCGACCTCACTCCGCTCTTCGTCGATAAGGAAGGCAAACAGGCTGCACAGGCAGAACGCGCCAAGGTGACTGTCGAGTACAGCAACAATCCGAGCTGGCTTATGATTCAGGCGCTGCCATCGCTCAGCAAGGCGAAAGATGACAATGCCGTCTCGCTGATGTCGGCCATCTACAGCAACAGCATTGCCCGCCACATCATGAAGCAGAGTCCTGTCATTGCACAGGTAGTGAAGTTGTGGAAGCAGGAAACAGCCTTGGCTCAAAGTGCAAGAGCAGCCAAGGGTGGCAAGGTGGATGAGGCTGGCACCTCACTGCAGAGTGCTTTGGAGAAGAATCAGGAACTGCGCGAACTCGTGCTCAACGAGACGCCTTGGGTGATGGATGCCGACAGGGAGAGCGAGCAGAAAAGACTGTTGATCGAATATCTGGACGAGTCGCTGTGTCAGAACCGACTGACCGACGAGGTGGCAAAATTGCGTAAGCTTCAGCTTGCCGACGGCTCCTTCGCCTGGTGGAAAGGCATGGAAGGCAGCAGATACATGACCACCGAGGTGGCTGAGATGATGGTTAGGCTGAACCGTATGGTGGGTGTACAGCAGGAGACCAAAGACATGCTGACCGCAGCCTTGCGCTATCTGCAGCGAAAGGCTGCAGCCGAAGTGAAGGACATGAAGAAAGAGGCGGAGAAGAAGAGAAACGTGCGTCCGAGCGAACTGGCTATACATTATTTATATATTCTCTCGCTCGACGGCCGCAAGCTCGATCCGGCAGCAACTTATCTGCTGCAGAACATGGCTGAGCGAACGGGCGAGTTCACCATTTATGGCAAGGCAAGGGCTGCCGTTGTGCTGGCAAGCAACGGACAGCAGACCAAGGCTGCCGACTATCTGCAGAGTATAGCTGAGTATTCGGTAAGCAAACCGGGAATGGGAAGATACTTCGACACACGCACGGCTTACTATAGCTGGCGCGACTATAAGATTCCTACACAGGTGGCCGCTATCGAGGCAACGGAGATGCTGGGTACAAAGGCTGGCAAGGCATTTGCCGCAGAGAATCTGACCTATCAGCAGGCTGTCGACGAGATGAAGCTGTGGTTGTTGCAGTCGAAGCGCACCCAGGCTTGGGATACTCCAGTCAACACGGTGGATGCGGTTTATGCCTTCCTAAACGGAAAGGAAATACTGCTGCAGAAGTCGGCTGACGATGCAACTATCCGTATAGACGGAAAACCTCTGCAGTTGCCTCAGGCTACGGCAGGACTGGGCTATGTGAAAACCTCGAAGCAGGGCGTATCACACTCACTGACGATTGACAAGAAGAACGAAGGCACCAGTTGGGGCGCAGTATATGCCCAGTTTGTGCAGCCTTCTGCCGAGATAGCCGCCTCTGAGGCTGGCATCAAGGTGGTGAGAAAGGTGGAGAATGCCAAGAACGTGAAGGTAGGCGACAAGGTAAAGGTGGTGCTTACTATTACTGCCGACCGCGACTACGACTTCGTGCAAGTGGTGGACAAGCGCGCTGCCTGTCTGGAGCCTGTCACTCAGTTGAGCGGCTATCAGTGGAGCATGGGCTGCTATGTGTCACCCAAGGATTATACAACAAATCTCTACTTTGGTCGTTTATCTAAAGGAAGGCACGTGGTGGAGATGGAGTATTACATCGACCGCAAGGGCGATTACCAGAGCGGCACCTGTGCGGCACAGTGTGCCTACAGTCCAGAGTTTGGCGGAAGGGCAGAGGCTTATAGGCTGAATGTGAAGGAGTGATGTCTTAAAACTCCCTGACTCCTTGATTTCCGAAAGTAGAATAAGAACAGAATATACGAACTGATAAATACAAAGTGAACAGATGAAAAGAATGAGTATATGGATGCTGGCATCGCTGTTGGCGGTTTCGGCATCGGCGCAGAAAATAACCACGCAGCAGGAGACAATCGACTGCGGACAGGTGTTGTTCAGAAATCCCGTAACGGCAGAATTCCCTTTGAAGAACGCCGGCAACAAGGCTTTGCGCATCAGCCAGGTGCGCAAGAGTTGCGGATGCACAGAGGTAGAGTTTCCTGAGCGAGACATCGCACCGGGCGATTCGTTTATGGTCAGGGCAACATTCGATGCCAAGCAGATGGGAACGTTCATCAAGCAGATTGGGCTCTTCAGCAATGCCGACGAACAGCCTTTCGTGCTTACTATGCGTGGAAAGGTAGTGGAAAGAGTAGTCGACTTTGCCGGCAATTACGCTTATCAGTTGGGCAAGTTGAAGACCGACATACAGGACCTGGAGTTTGATGACATCAACCGAGGCGACCGCCCCGTGCAGCGCATTCACATCATGAATCCTACCGACGAGGTGCTACAGCCTGTGGTGATGCACTTGCCTCCCTATCTCACCGCACAGGTGTCGCCTTCCAAGTTGGCGCCACGCCACAGCGGTGTAATCACGGTAGTGCTGGACTCACGCAAGTTGCGCGACTTAGGATTGAATCAGACTTCCATCTATCTGGGCTCGCATCTTGGTGACAAGGTCGCACCCGAGAAGGAAATCAGCATATCGGCTGTTCTCTTGCCAAACTTTGAGAAGTTGACAGCAGAAGACATGGCGCAGGCGCCTAAGCTGAAACTCTCTGCCACTACACTCGACCTTGGCAACTTTGGCACCAAGAAAAAGGTAAAGGGAGAAATCTTCATCACCAATGAAGGCAAGTCGGTTCTCGAGATAAGAAGTATGCAGATGTTTACTATGGGACTTCAGGTATCGCTCAATAAGACGAAGATTCATCCTGGCGAGACAGCCAAGCTCAAGGTGACAGCTGTTGCTGCCGAACTGAAGAAATCGCGTTCGAAGAATCCTCGTGTGCTCATGATTACCAACGATCCCGATAATGCCAAGGTTGTGGTAAGGGTGAAGGTGAAGTGAGAGAAACGAGTCTATTAAGAAAGGATAAATAAGAACAGATAAGAAAGAACGCAAAGTAATAAGTTCAGAAAAAAAAGAAAGAACCGTGCAAATAGAAATAGATAATGGCAGTGGATTCTGCTTTGGTGTGACCACTGCCATCAAGAAGGCTGAGGAAGAACTCGGTAAGGGTGGACAACTGTATTGCTTAGGCGACATCGTACACAACGGAATGGAGGTGGAACGGCTGCATCATGCCGGGCTGATCACCATCAACCACGAGGATATGGAGAAGCTGCATCATGTCAAGGTGTTGTTGCGTGCTCATGGTGAGCCGCCTGAGACTTATGCCCTGGCCGAGCGAAACCATATAGACATCATTGACGCCACCTGTCCTGTGGTGTTGCAGCTGCAGAAACGTATCAAGCGGCAGTATACCAGCAATCCGGATGCGCAGATAGTCATCTTTGGCAAGAATGGACACGCAGAGGTGTTGGGACTGGTGGGGCAGACTGCCAGCAAGGCCATCGTGATTGAGAAATTCCAGGATGTGGAGAAACTGGATTTCTCTCGCGATATCTATCTCTATTCCCAGACGACTAAGAGTCTCGACGAGTTTCATCGTATCATAGAGTATTGTCAGGAGCATATTGTAGAGGGGGCCACTTTCAAGAGTTTTGACACCATCTGCCGGCAGGTGGCAAACCGTATGCCCAACATTGCCAGTTTTGCTTCCAAGCACGACCTCGTGCTCTTTGTGAGCGGACGCAAGAGTTCAAACGGCAAGGTGCTCTTCAAGGAATGTCATCGCGTGAACCCTAACAGTTATCAGATAGAAAGTGCCAATGAAATCCACCTCGACTGGCTCAAGGATGTGAATACAGTGGGAATTTGTGGCGCTACCAGTACTCCCAAATGGCTGATGGAAGAATGCCGTGAGTTTATCTTGAACCATTTGTAATAAGTTTGCAAATGGGGAAAAAGTTAATATAAACAAAACAGGTGGTACGTCTTCTCACGAGGACCCACCACCTTCAAAAAACAGTAATTAACTCAAAATTTATAATCTATATCATTACTACCTTGTTCTGATATTCTAATCTCTAATTGCAAATATACAGAAAAGGTACATTTTGACCAAATTATTTTCCGTGAAACGGTACAATGTTTCGCTGAATGCTTTTTGTTTAAGATATTTTTGCACTTTAATCTCCTTTAATAACTACTCAGCATAAGTCGTCAACTATGAATATAACTAAAATGAAGTAAGTCAACGTAAATGATAAATAAAATAAGTAACAACCAAGTCAACCATGTTAAAAACAATGTTAAGAGTGGTCAACTAAAATCGTCAAACCACAAGAAATCTTACTCTTATACTATATAAATGTTCTTTTTAGCCCTGAAAGTACGTATTTTTTATAAGTGATTGAGAATGAGATAAGTTTTTATCTCATAA
>CAVACC010000068.1:0-18226 GCA_963587495.1 Clostridia bacterium
ACGCCCTGAAAGGGCAGAAGCTCTTAGCCCAGGGCAACGCCCTGGGTATAAAGGCAGTCAGCAAGGCGCCCTGTAAGGGCAAAAGCTTTACTAATTGCCGGGATTTTTAAAGCTTTTGCCCTTACAGGGCGACAGGTTTGCGCACAAAATAACCCAGGGCGCTGCCCTGGGCTAAGAGCTTCTGCCCTTTCAGGGCGTGCTGCGTAATTCCAACCTTACAGGTCGCACTATTTCTTATCCCGAACTGGGGTATTTTAAAAAAGGATCACGCAAAAAACAGGAGTCTTGATACTGCGTTTAGTCCTGAATAACGACCCTTCCCTTTGCCAACGAAAGAAGATCGGGAATGTCGTAACAGCGCAAGACACCAGGAATGACGTTCGACATCATGTCGTGCTGCACGGGGTGCTGAATGTAATTGCGCCAGGTCTTCAATGTGCGGGTGAGTGTGGCGCCAGCCAATCGCTCATCGAGCACAGCAGCATGCATCACTACGACTGCGTTCATTCCGTCAGCCTTGACTGTAATCTGGCGGCCCTTCAACTTGTCATCAGCCGAACAGAAGTTGAGAATGGTGCGCAAATCCTGCACACGCTGACCTATGAGCGGTTTGCCTGCATGAAGGGCAGTTACTGCAGAACGATACTGAGTATTCCAATACTTGGAAAGGTTGTACTCGAAAATGTCGCTCGTCTCACCAAAACCTCGCAAGTCGGCGTAGACATGAATCGTGCCGTCGGAGAAAGCATCACGACGATCGGTCTCTATCAGCAGACTTGCCTTTCCTGCATCAGCAAGATGGATGCAAACCTTCGACTGCTGATTGGCAACCGATGGAATCCTGACGATGACAGGAACAGGATACTGACCTTCGCAATCGAGCTGATAACGATATTCCTCCACGTCGCGCAGCGATTCGTGGCGAGTCTCAATAGCATTCCAGTGGTCGTTCAGTCCGGAAAGTCCCAACAGCTTCAGAATGCCAGCCTTCACTTTGTCGGCCGACTGCGAACAGAAAGCCTGGCGCTGGGCTGACAGCCTGTCCATCTGTGCCTCACACTCCTGCATGGAGCTGAGCGCATCCTTGTATTCCAAGTTTACCTGTCCTGTCTTGGTGCAACTCATGTCGTCACTACGCCAGTAAGTATAAGGCTTCACCTCGCCCTGAGCATCGCCCAAGAGAGCCTTGCGGAAGAAGCTTACCATCTTGTCCTGGCTGGGCTTGGGAATGGCGTGTCCGTCGTCGTAATAAAACTGTTCGGCAGCTTCGGGTGCACCCAGCAGACTGTAGCAACGATTCACTTCCTCATAGCCACGCAAGGCTCCCCAATGGTCAACGAAGTCGAAACGTCCGTCAAGAATCAGGAAAGGCTTTGGCGCATTCATCATCGCCATGTCGGCAATCTCGATGTGCTCGCGTCCTTCGCCCGGAATCCACTGACATCCATCGCTTGGGCCTTGAGTCTCTAAGGTTCTTTCGCGCGACGAGAAGAACAATCCCACACAACTTGCCTTTACCCTGTCGTCGAGAGCAGCCAGATAAGACGACTGCGTGCCACCTCCCGAGAAGCCATAACAACCAATCTTGTCGCCATCAATGTCCTTACGACTAAGCAGATAGTCGATGGCGCGGCTGTTGTCGAAAAACTCCTGTGCGGCAAGGCTGCTGCCAAGGAGGATGAAGCCCGGAGCAATGAGTGTATGCTCGGTAGTTACGCCACGGGTAAGATTCTTGCCCTGTGCATCAATGGTTTGCTGGCGCTCACCCTGCGAGAAGGGATCGACCACCATGGAAGCAATGCCGTTGACAGCCAACTGCTCAGCACTTCCCGAGCCCGTGCCCTTTCCGTCGAGTCCATGTCCGCACATCTCGATACAGGCAGGAATCTTGCCCTGCACCTTCTCGGGCAGATAAAGATGGGCTGTGACGTAACGGCCTGGCGTACTCTGAAAGACAATCTTCTCGACTACAAAGCCGTTGCCCTTCAACGAGCCCACTACCTTGGCATTGAGTTTGCCACGCTGTGGCATTTCGCCCGCCAACTGTGTAAAGCGACTGCGCAACTGGCTCACATATTGCTGCATGGCTTCCTTCGACTGGCAAGCCTTTTCGAAAGCCTGCTGGCGCTCATAGTTCTGAGCGTGTACTGGCAGCATCTCGTAGTTGTAGAGCGAGGTGGCTGTCTTGAACTTCAGAGCCTTGTAAGAGCCCTGAGCCATTGCCACCGTACCTGCAAGCACGGCGGCAACCGATAAGAAGAATCTGTTTCTATACATAATAGTAATATCTTTAGCTTCTATAACTTCTGAACTTGACCGAAAAGTCTTGATTTTACATCTTGACAACCACTTCCATATCGCCCTCGCCTGCATCGAAGGTAAGTAAGCGCAACTTCTCGTCGTACTTCCATCCATCAACAAACTTGCCGGCTACGGTGACGAGCTTAGGCTTCTTGTCAAGGTAAACACTTACGCTGTAGTAGTGCGAAACAGGCTTGTAGTTGCCCTTGGGAGTCGTGATGTTGAGTATCCACTCGTTCTGTGCCAGTCGGCTCTCCATCTTGGTGACGGCATAAACTCCCTTCTGATAATCGAGCGATTTGCCGTCGTCCTCGTACATCTCATACACCGAATGCTCGGAAGGATAGATGAGCAGCGAGATGTTGGTGTTGGGGCGCTCGTCCACATACTGCATGGCTTCCTGACGGGGAATGATGGCTCCACGGCGCAGGAAGATAGGCATGATCTCGATAGGTGTGAGGAACGACTTGTACTGGCGGCCGCTGATGCGCTCGCCTGTCCAGAAGTCGAGCCAGTCGCCACCGGGGAAGTAAACAGGACGCGAGAGTGCGTTCTTCACCGTTACAGGACACACCATCATGTCGCGGCCAAACATATACTGGTCTGAAATCTGATAGGTATTGACATCCTGCAGATGATCGTAGAACAAAGGTGTCATCAGCGGACGGCTGGTCTTGTACATATCCCAGGCGCTGGTGTAGATATAAGGCAGGAGCGCATAACGCAGCGAGTCGTACTGGATGAAGATTTTCTGTGCTTCCTCGCCGTAAGTCCATGGCGCATGATAACGAGGATGATCCATACCGAAGAGGATGGATACAGGCGAGAACATTCCCATCTGCACCCAGCGCAGATAGAGGTCGGTGTCGTAGGCAGAATACTGCTCGAATCCACCCATACAGTGGCTCCAATAGCCGACACCAGAGAGTCCTATATTAATACCGCCGCGGATGATAGGTTCAAACCACTGCCACTCCGAGCCCCAGTCGCCAGCCCAGATGAAAGGATAGCGCTGAATACCTGCATAGCCCTCGCGTGTGTGGTCGAAGCCACGCTGTCCGTTGAGCTTGGCAAAGTTCTCATAAGGTGCCTTGGCATAGGCTATAGGGAAGAGGTTGTGGGCAGCCTTCTGCTCGATGTTTGGATTGTTGTAGTTCAGAGCGCTTCCCACATCAGTCTTGAAGAACTTGACTCCCAGGTCGGTCACTTTCTTGGCAGCATTCTTCCACCACCAGTCCACAGCCTTGTCGTCGAAGAAGTTGATGATGGCGTTGGTTCCACCGTCCTGAATGGTGAGCCCCTTCTTCTGTGCTGTGGTGAGCAGATTGTTGCGCTTGCCGTTGTCGACCAGCGAACGAATGTGCAGGCCAAACATTGCCACATGATTCTTATAGGCATGGTCGATCATGCCCTTGGGGTCTTTAAACTGATCCTGGAACTCGAAAGTACAGCCTCCGTTGCCCAACTTGGCAAAGAGGCGCCAGGTAGAGTCGAGCCACATCATGTCGAACGGAATCTTTTCCTGACGCAGGCGGTCGATGAGATTGACCACATACGTATCGTTGGCCTTGCTCTCATGATGCCATGTTCCACCGCTGTACGAGCCGATGTGCAGACCATAGGCTGCACGTGGCATAAGAGGCGCCACGCCCGTGAGCTGCTGATAGCTGTGAATCAGAGTCTCCAACTGTTCGCCATAGATGAAATAATAGTCGTTGTCGCCACCAGGTGCCGAGAAACTGTACTTGTCGTTGTTGGTCCATCCCATGTCCCAGTCGTTGGGCACGGCAGTATGGAAGAATACGGCGTAGCCCTTGTTGCTGAGCATCAAAGGCACAGGACAGTAGTTGGCTCTCAGAATGTCCTTGCCGCCAACCGCAGGCTTTGAACCCCGTCCCAGCTCCACATTGAGGTGAACACGCTGTCCACGCTGGTCGATGCGGTCCATGCGCTCACCGAAACCGAAGAAGTGCTCGTCGGGGTTCATCTTCACCTCATTATATATGCTGTCCTTGCAGCCCGATGTCAACTCCTCGTAGAGCACCTTTCCCGAAGCATCAGCCACCTGTATGCGCCAGGGAGCTTCCTGAATGCTTACCTGCAGCTTACTGGTCTTTATCTGTTTGCCGTCCACGCTGAAATCCACCTGTGGGAAGTTGTAGTTGACCACCATCCACTTCTCATTATCAGGCATCTGCTGTGCAGGCACCTTGGTTACACGAAACATGCTTTCCGAACACATCTCGATGCGCATATTGCCTTGTGACGATGTGTAGAGTACGCTGTTTCCTTTCACTTGCTGTGCATGAGCCGCTGTAGCAAAGGCACACAGCGACAGGAATGTGAGTTTTAGCTTTAAGTTTTTCATATCTATTCTGTTGTTTTTGTTGTTACGTTATTGATTTCTATTCCAGCCTGCACCACGGCTCCCAGTCCGTGGGCATCGTTGAGCGGAGCCGGTCGGTTGTAATAGAAAGGCAAGTCGCGGCTGATGCCTGTTCCCATGCACACATTCTTCACCTGTCCTTCAGGGGTTATCTGACTGCAGACAGCCTTCCATCCCTGCAGCGCCACAGAGGCGAACGAGCTGTCGAGCCAGCCCTTGTTCACACCATGCGCAATGGCTGCGACAAACATGGCTGTGCAGGAAGTTTCGGGATAAGAGTCAGGCTTGTCGAGCAACTGGTGCCACATGCCCTGTGCGTTCTGATAGGCGATGATGTTTTCTACTCTTTTTCGGAACAGCTGCAGCAATCTGTCTCGCAGAGGATGCTCTTCGGGCAATCTGTCGAGCACGAGAGCCTGTGCCAGAAACGCCCATCCGTTGGCTCTTCCCCAGTGGGCGGTGCCGTGGGCATGGGTCGTGTCATAATAGAAACAATGCCAATAGAGGTGCTTGTCGTTGTCGAAGAGCAGACTATCGAAGAGCAATACCTGTTCTGCCGCTCTCTGCAGTAAGTCGAACGATGCGCCCTTGCGGCTTCCCTGATGAGCCAGGAAAGAAGAACACATATACAGGTCGTCGAGCCAGAGTGTTCGCTCTCCCACCTTTCCCCGGCAGTAAATGCCTGTTTCGGGAATGCGCTCCTGCTGAGTAAGAATGTAATGGCTTATCTTGTCGAGATAATTCTCGTAACGTTGGTCTTTGTATCGTCGTGCCAACTCGGAGAGGGCTGCGCCCATAGCTCCGCAGTCGTCGAGGCTCGACATGGAGAAGAATCTGCGCCACGCATTGTCTCGCACGCCCGATTCGTATTCTTTCTTGAGTTGTCGCTGTATTTTTGGATTGAAATAAAAGTCAAAGTTCTCTTTGACAAACTGCTCATACTTCTTTTCACCTGCCGCATCGGCAAGATTGAGCATCGCCACTCCGAGCACACCATTCACGTATCTCCATTCCTGATAATAGCTGTCGATGTGAGAGTGTCCGTCCTGTGCCTTTGACACGTTGTGGTTGTGATGGCTCAGCAGATAATCTGCCACCCGCTTCGAGACATCGAGCGGAGCATCCTGCGCCATAATTCCGGCTGCAAAGGCAAAACTGCAAATAAGAGTAAAGACTGCTTTCTTCATGAGGCTTCCCGGTTTTTAAGTGGTTTGAAAAATATTGCTGTTGGAACAAATTGTTGTCCCTGGAACAATTCCTGCGGAAGTAGATTTTAAGAAAAGGCCCCTCCGCTTCTCACGAGGCAGAGAGGCCTGCGTTTTGTGTTAATATATAACTAAAAACCTACCGTTAATTCTTTATTTCAATTCAAGTTTCGCAAGCGAGGAAATTGATAGAAGCTAAAGCAGTTATCACTCCCGTCGGTCGTTAGAAGTTAAAGCCAACAGCCTTTTTGGTTGAATATTTAGCTGTAAAGCATATGGCTTTAACTTCTCTAACTTCTTTAACTTCTCTAACTTCCCCCATTTGCGAAAGTTCGGTTATTTTAATATCCGTAGTTGTTGATCAATGCATTGTTCGACGCGTTGATGTCTGAGTCGAATATAGGCCAGTACTGACGGGAGTCAGGATCGTTGGCAAAATAGTTGACCAGCATGTTGTCCTTTACTGTGGCAGACACGAAGTCGTAATCGAGTCTTGTCCAGCCTTCGCCAGCAGGAGCAGCAGTCTCGCCCTTAGCCAAACCATAGTACTCCAACTTGCCAGCAGCATTGGTGCGTGTGTAAACCACTGTAGGCACGTCAGCATACTTGCCTGTGCGGTCGCGCAGCGCTCTCATATCGGTCACGGTCTGTCTTACGGCTGTACCGAGCAAGTTCCAGCGAATGAGGTCCTGCTTGCGCAGCATCTCGCCAGGGAACTCGAGAAGGCGCTCCTTCTGGATGGCCTTCAGCATGTCGGCCTTCGAGCTGATGGCGTTGACATAAGCCTCTACGTTGGCAGGGCGGTCGGCTACGGCAAAGGCGCGGTTGCGAACTTCCTTGAGGTAAGGCTTGGCTGCATCAGGGCCTTCCAGCTCGTTGGCTATCTCAGCTGCCATCAACAGGATGTCAGCGTAGCGGAGCACGGGCAGGTTTACACCGTCGTCGTTGGAAGTCACCGTACGGGTCATACGTTCATAGTCGTACTTGCCGAAGTTGAAACTTGGAGCAGAAGCATCGTTGTCACCCAACTTGGCCATTGTGTAGCCGTTGTCGTACTTGTAAGGCACGCAGTTCACGTCGCGGCGCTGGTCAGCATTGTCGTACTCATAGTAGAGTGTAGGAGCAGGAATGTTCTGTCCGCCATAGTTGGTCTTGGTCAAGTGTGGACTCTTCGACTTGTGGTAAACACCGAAGTGATAGAAGAAACGTCCACGTCCGTCGTTGAATGGAATCTCGAAGATAGACTCTTTGTGTGAGCCTTCGATGGTGATGACGTCAGTAGCGAGGTCGTTCCAGAACTGCTCGTAAGTGGCGTCGAGTGCGAGTCCACTCTCTCTGATGACGAGTTTCAGGTCGTCGTAAGCCTCCTGCAGCAGGGCTGTGCTGGTGAGCTCAGGATCGTTGCTGCGGCGCACCTCATAAGCAGTAGGATTGTCGAGCGATGTAGGACGCTGGCTGTAACCCTCTGCCATGAGGATGAGTCGTGCACGAAGACCCAATGCAAATGCCTTGTTCACACGCTCGGTAGTCTTGGTGCGCTCAGCCTTTCCTGGCCAAGGCAGATAACCAGCAGCCTCTTTCAGGTCGGCAATAATCTGCTTGTAGATGACGTCGCGGTCAGACTTGGGAAGGTAGATGGTGCTCTGCTTCACCGATGTGAATCGGGCAGGCACATCGCCCCAGGCACGAATGAGGTCATAGTAGTACTGTGCACGCAGGGTGAGCGACTCGCCTAAGAGATAAGCCATGTCGGCATTGCTCTCAGGATTGCCATAGGCGCGTATTCCCTCAATGCAGCAGTTGGCAGCCTCAATGCCATTGAAGAAGCCTGTGAAGGCGTTAGGGTCTTTTCCTGAAGCCATCCAGTTGTTGGCCGAGAAGGCGCTGTAAGTGCAGAGCGAGGTCTTGTTGTCCGACGAAGGCTGCGCCATGTCGAAGTAGCACTCGGCGTCGGTATTCATACCATAGAAAGGCATGTAGCGCGCACGGTGAGAATTGGTGGCGGCAAACCAGCTGTAGATGCTGATGACCGTATTCTCGGCAAGCGGGGTGTTAGAGAACACCACCTTGTCATTGTATTGTGACTCGCTTTCTACGTCCAAATAGTCGTTGCACGACATGAGTGTAGCGCCAGCCAACAGGGCTGTAAATACATATTTTATTTTCATAACGATGTTTCCTTTAAGTGTTTTTTAGAATGTAAGATTAAGACCGAAGATGAACTGGCGGCTTCTTGGATAAGCCGAGTAGTCTACGCCTGGACAAACCAGCACGTTGCGGCAGCAGTCCACCTCTGGGTCCATACCACTGTAACCGGTGATACAGAAAAGATTTGAAGCGGTAAAGTAGAGACGCAGGTTCTGAACATAGATTTTCTGCATCCATGTCTTAGGCAGTGTGTAGCCCAAGGTAAGTGTAGAGAGGCGGAGGAATGATCCGTCCTCGATAGCCCAGTCGGTGAGCACAGCCTTTGTTGTGTAAGGCGACCACATCGTGGTGTTCTTGTTCATCTCAGCGAGCTTGGCAGCGTCGTTGATGAAGTTGCCGTTCTCGTCTACGTTGGTCCAGCGCTTACCACTTGCCATGGTAGTGTTGAGGTTGCGCCAGATACCGCCACGTGTAGAGGTCTGGTCTATCTTGTCGGCGTTGTAAACATCGTTGCCAATGCTGTAAGAGAAGTCGGCGTTGAAGTCGAATCCGTAGGCACGTGCACCGATAGAGAATCCACCTACAGCCCATGCGTTGGCGTCGCCGATCTCGAACTTGTCGTCATCGTTGATGGTTCCTGAACCGTCCTTGTCGAGGAGCTTCATGGTACCAGGACGTACTGTGCCCACAATACCGCTGGCATCAGCCACACCTTCCTTCAATTTCCACTTTCCTGCAGCAGCATCGTAGCCCTCGAAGTCGTCCACCTCGTAGCGTCCTGTTCCTGCCAGTTTGTAGCCAACGATGGTTCCTACAGGCTTTCCTGGCTTCACTAAGTAGTCGGAGCCAATTTCTGTACTTGCCCAGTAAGAAGGCTTAGAGTATGAGTCCATGCTTCCGAGGCTCACTACCTCATTGGTATTATGACCGAGTGTGAACGAGAAGTTCAGACCGTAGTTCTTGGTGTTGATGGCATCGTAGTTCAATGTCAACTCGAAACCAGAGTTCTTGGTCTCGCCCACGTTCTGGTACTGTGTGTTGTAGCCGCTACCTGTGATCTGCATCTCCATGAGCAGGTCTTTCACGTTGTTCTTGTACACCTCGAACGAACCATTGAGCTTGTTGTTGAAGAAACCAAAGTCAATACCCAGGTTGAGCGAATGTGTGGTTTCCCACTTCAGGTCGGGGTTGCTCATTGCGTTACCTGTGGTGAGCCATGAGTTCTGCAGGTGCAGCCAAGAGCTCTCCTTAATAGAATAGGTACGGCTGGTCTGTCCTGAAGGAATATTATTGTTACCTGACACACCATAGCTCAAGCGCAACTTCAAGTTGCTCAACCAGTCTTGTGTCGACTTCATCCAAGGTTCCTCGATAATGCGCCATCCGGCTGCCACTGATGGGAAGTAGCCCCAGCGGTTGCCCTTAGAGAACTTGCTTGAACCATCGGCACGCAGAGTGGCGGTGAGCAGATAGCGGTCCAAGAGACTGTAGTTGGCACGTCCGAAGAACGACACCATCTTATCGTCTGGATAGTAGAACTCGTTGGCACGTGTAGGAGTGCCCTGTGCAGAGAGGTGGAAAGCCATGTCGGCATCGTAGAATGTAGGGAATCCCTCTATGCGTGTCGTTGCCAGTGTCTCGCGGCTTACGATACTCTCCTGTCCCACCATGAGGTTCAGGCTGTGAATCTTTGGCAGAATCTTTGAGAAGTCGTACTGCAGGGTGTTGGAGTTGCGCACGGTACGGCGGTTCACCTGTGTACGGGTAGTAAGCGGCATATTCTTGTATTCTGCCAGAGTGTTGTTCTGCGACTCATAGGTAGTAGAGCCGGAGAAGTAGCGGAAATCATTGTTATAAATGTCGAGACCTACGTCTGTGCGGAAAGTAAGCTCGGGCAATATCTTCCATGTGAAAGCTCCGTTCATGTTGAAGTTCTCACGAACACGTTTCTTGTAGTTGTCGTTGAGGGCTGTGATTGGGTCTTCCAGTCCGTCGTCGATGTTGCTCTCGTCGAAGAGAAGGCTTCCTGAGCCTGTCAGAGGCGACTGTACCACAGCATGGCGGATACGGCCGAAAGAGCCTGAAGGCACTGAGTTCTGGTCGCCGGTAGCGTCGCTCTGTCCGTCGCCATTCACCTTGGTGCGTGAGTAACGGGTAGAGAACTCGAGCTTGGTCTTCTTGTTGGGCTCATAGTTGAGCTTGAAGTTCAGGTTGCTGCGATAGAAGTCAGAGGTGAGCAGGATGGCTTTCTCCTTCATGTAGTTGTATCCTGCTGTGAAGCGCAACTTCTCCGAACCTCCCGAGATGTTGACATTATGGCTGAACACGTTGCCGGTGCGTCCGTACACCTCGTCCTGCCAGTCGGTAGTCTTCATCGAGTTCATAATGTTGGGGATGTTGTCCCATCCGCCGAGCACCTGCTGGTACTTGCCGGCGTTGGCGCCTGTGGAGAGGCTTGACAATTCGTACTGCCACTTCAGATAGTCTTCCACTCCCAGCACGTCTACCTTGTCCTCAGCCTTCTTGAAGCCCACATAGGCATTGTAGTTCACGGTCACCTTGCCAGCCTTACCACTCTTGGTGGTGACGAGCACGATACCATTGGAACCACGGCTACCGTAGATGGCGGTAGAGGAAGCGTCCTTCAGCACGTCGATGCTCTCGATGTCGCTGGTAGGAATATCGGAGATGCTGCTGACGGGGAAACCGTCTACTATATAAAGAGGTGTGTTGTCGCGGGTGATAGAACCACCACCACGCACGCGGATGATGACCTCGGCGTCGGGGTTGCCCTCAGGCATAGTGACGCGCACACCAGCCAGCTTACCCTGCATGGCCTCAACAGGCGAAGCCACAGGCACCGACACGAGTTCTGTGTTGCCTACCGAAGAAACCGAACCCGTCACGTCCTTGCGCTTTACGGTTCCGTATCCGATAGCCACCACTTCGTTAAGCATGTTGGAATCTTCCTTCAACTGGACAGTCATCTTGCCTTCCTTGGCAATGATCACTTCCTTCTTGTAACCCACATAAGTGATTTCGAGTTGTTTTCCTTTCGGAACAGAGATAGAGTAATTACCGTCCATATCGGTCACTACTCCCACAGAAGTGCCGGGAATCCTTACGCTTGCGCCAATAATTGGTTCACCAGCCTCGTCAGTTACTTGTCCGCTAACGGTGACGCTTTGCGCCAGCACTCCTAACGGGAAAAGAAGCATCAGCAATAGTACCGAACACTTCTTCATAAAAATAATCGCTACTTTTCTCATAGGTTTTTGCTATTAGTTTTTAAATATTTAAAGCAGAATGTCGGGGGCAAAAGTAGCCAAATTTCCCCGACATGAGTGGTAAAAACGTTCCAAATGTTCGGTAAAAACGTTTCAAAGCCCGTTTTTCTGCCTATATTCAGACGGACTGACGCCCATTGCCGCCCTGAAGCACTTGCCGAAATAGTTCTGATCGCTGAAACCGCAGCGATAGGCGATTTCCTTCACAGGAAGGTCGCTGTGATGCAACAGCGCCACGGCACGGTTCATGCGTGCCTTGTTGATAAACTCCTTAGGCGCCACACCCAACAGGCTCTTCAGTTTGCGGTTCAGTCCCGACTTGCTGACGTTCAGCTTGGCTGCCAGCTCGGTCACACTGAGGTCGGAGTTGTCGATGTGCTGTTCCACAAACTCCACCACGCATTGCATGAAGCGCTGGTCTTCCTCGCTCAGGCTCTCCTCGCCAACGCTGCTGCTGTCGGCTTGCAAGGGCTGTTGAACGTCGGCAACAGCCGCTTCCTCTGCCATTGTCTCCGCAGTTGCCGTTTCAATGGTTATCTTTTCTGCAGTTTCCTTTTCTGCTGTTGTCTTTTCTGCAGTTTCCTTTTTCTCAGCAACCTTGGCTGCCACCTCAACAGCAGTTTTGTCTGCCCCAGCAGCCTTGACAGCCACGACGAGGTGTTTTTCCTTGTCGTATTTCTCCATCAGGTCGAGATACTGCCCCAACAGTTCCCTCTGCTTGCGGTGGGAGGCGCGAATTGTCCTCGTCACGTACACCACGGTATAGATAAACAACAGCGCCAGCAGCACATACAGCACCTTGGCGGTAGTGGTCTGCCAGATGGTGGGTTTCACGCAGATCGTCACCACTTTCACGTTGCCCGCCCATTGTCCTGTGGGCAGTTTCGACTCCACCCGCAACGTGTGCGTACCGGGCGAAAGGTTGAGCAGCGTCACCGTGTGGCTGTTCTCCAAGGTATTCCATACGCCGTCGTCCAACTGGAACCTATAGCTTATCGACTGGATGTTGGCATAATCGATGGCAGCAAACTCAATCTTCACATTGCGCTCTGTTTCATCGAGGCAGATGGTGTCGCGGGCGCTTACCGCCTCCATCATCTCGCCTTCTTCCACCGACACCCTTGTCAGTACGATGCGTGGCGCCTTGGTGCGCTTCGTCAGCAGGTCCATACCCATCAGCACCAGTCCGTCCATCAGTCCCATGAGCCATTTGCCGCCTTTCCATCTCAGGGGCAGCGCATCCGAGAAGATCAGTTCATCGGTCCATGTGCGGTGGTTGAAATAGAGCGATAGTCCATGTTCCACGTCCACGCCCGTCAAGTCGTTGGTGCCCACAAACCACATATATTGTCCATATGCGAAAGCCGACAAGAGGAAGTCCTCCGGCAAATCGCGCCTGTCGAAGTGTCTGAAGTCCACATCTTTGCTGATCAGCGAAACGCCGGGCTCCACCATGTTCAGTCCGCTGCCCTCGGTGCAGATATAGAGTCTGTTGGCCCTGTCCTCCGCCATAAACATGACGGCAGAACAACTCAGGCTGCCGTCTCTTCCACCCTCACGCTCGTGCAGAGTGAAGCGCAGCGAGGCTGGATTGTCGGCAGTAAGCTTCGTGGCAAACAGTCCAAGCGTTGTGCCCACCAGCAACTCGTCACGATGGCTGATATATATCATTCTCACCCCCAAGTACTTGCCAGTCATGTCGTCATGAGAGAGAACGATGGGCTGGCACCTCCAACTCTTTCCCGAAGGGGTAATACAGAACAGCCCATGGTTCAGCGTTGCCACCCACAGCCTGCCCCATCGGTCTTTCTGCAGTGAATAAACATGATGGGTTGTCTCCCTACTACGGATTACAAGCGCTATTCGGCTGATGTCGTAGCTGCCGTCGGCACGGGGCAACAGATGCAGCAGTCCACCGGGTTTGCATCCCAACCATAGGCTGCCGTCCTCGTCTTGTAACATCGTGTACACAGCCGAACGGAAAGGAGTCTTCTCGCCATGCAGTCGGCCGTCGGCTCCAAGAAATCCCAGCAGATTCAGATTGGCGTCGTAGATTCTCACAGAGGCATCGTCGCGCGAGCACACCCATATCCGTCCCTCGCGGTCACGGAAGAGCGCCCTCACCTGACATCCTGGCTGCCTCAACAGCCACGTAGCATAACACGGCTTGCGGTAGCTCATCTTCACGCCCAGGGAGTCGACTGCCCACTCCACTCCGTCGGCTGTCGTCAGTCGCCTCTTGCCCTGCTCGGGGAAGCCCCATTTGCGCAGCGCCCTGTTCCAGGAGAGATGACAGTCGTCAAACTGTCCCGTGCGGATGTCGAAGACTACGCAGCTGCCTTCCACATTACAATATATATAAGGATCGCGAATACGAAAGTCCTTGATGCGGTTCGCGCCCACCGAGCACCCATCGCCCGCCTTCGGTTTGAACGACACGAAGCTGTAGCCGTCGTATCGGCTCAGTCCGTTCCATGTTGCCACCCAGACCATTCCCTGTCTGTCCTGTACAAGGCCCGTTGCGTGATGGTGCGCCAGTCCGTCGAGCTCGTTAAATCGTCGCTCCACGATACCCTGCTTCGCCCAAGCCCCGCCGTCCAGAAGGGTCGGCACAGCCTCAGCGACGTGGCTCGACAAACAGCAGATCCACATCAAAAAATATCTTATTATTCTGTTTTTAGTCATCTGTGCAATGGTAGATTAGTTATATTGCGTGCAAAAGTAAGAAATAATAGTCAGAAAAAGAAATCAAATCCAAAGTTTTTATTTAACTTTGCATAAGATATTCTGCACTCGGCAAAACATAAAAAACATAATAACAATGAAAATAGCAGTATTCTGTTCAGCAAACGCCCATATTGACAGCGACTACTTCCGTCTCACAGAGGAGATGGGCAAGTGGATGGCAGAGCAAGGGCACGACTTAGTTTTCGGCGGCTGCAACATCGGACTGATGAACACCATCGGCAAGGCAGTCAAGGCGCATGGCGGCAGAGCCATAGGCGTAGTTCCCACCATCGTAGAGCGAGGCGGCAAGACTTTTCCCGACCTCGACGTAGAGATTCCCTGCGACAATCTCAGCGACCGCAAGGACTTGCTGCTCTCTCAGAGCGACATCGTCGTGGCGCTCCCTGGCGGCATCGGCACTCTCGACGAAATCTTCACTGTGGCAGCCTCCCACACCATCGGCTATCATAGCAAAAAGGTGATTCTCTACAACATGAAGGGGTTCTGGAACTCCACCATCGCCCTTCTCGACGACATGGCTTCGCAAGGAATGATTCGCGGCAACTGGCACGACTACATTGATGTGGCTGCCAGCCTCAGCGAGTTGCAGAAGATGGTGGAGCAATGATAAATGCGGGATTGAGCAATCAACTCAATCCCGCATTTCCTTTATAATAAGTAAGTCTTAATCCCATGATGTCCAGGGATTGTAGGGCTTGGCATCGCCCCACACAGTGTTGTCCTCACCTGTCGAACCGCCAGTAGTGGTGTCGGAACCCAAGTTGTCCACCGTTTCGCCACTGGACTTGACTACGGAGGCGCCATTCAACAGAGGTTCACCTTCTACAATTTGAACTCTTACGAGAGGTTGTTGATATTTTTTCTTCATGATTGCAATGATTTACTTTTTAACGAATTTCTTGCCATTAACGATGTAAACACCCTTGGCAAGAGTGGAAAGAGAATTGCCAACCTGCTGGCCACTGAGGTTGTAGACTGCGGCAGGAGCAACGGATGCTGGCGTAAGCGATGCTCCGTCCACCTGATGGATGGAAGAGACTACGCCATTGCGGTCCACGAGACTGATGCCGATATTGCCCTTGGCAGGTGATGTACTTGATGGCTGCTGCTTGAAATAACCACGGAATCCCTTGAGTCCGTATTTCTTGCCAGCGAGACACTTCACGAAGGTATTGTTCTGAATGATGTAGTCGCCAGGAGCGATGAAAGCAGAGCCTTCAGAAGCCGTGCCCTGTTGCTTATACAGCGTTCCCGTGAAATAGAAATCTTTGTAGGTACACTTCTTGAACTTGTCGTTGGCGTTTTGATCATAGCTGCCGTCGAAATATTCGTTATTATCCCTTCTTCCCATACGTTTTATCGCTTCTTCTGCTGTGTATGTTTTATTGATGTCGACATCGTAATTGAGTTCGACATCCTTGAAAGTATAGACTCCATCGGCGGCGATGTCTTCCTGCGTCATTCTGATGAGGAGAGGCTCAAACTCATCGATCGGGTCAGTGTCGTAGCTGGCGTACTTCAGGAAATAGAAGGTACTGTTGTCGGACTGTGCCTCATTCTTTGCCAAACCACGATAGGCGGCAATCATAAAACCCTGGGTATCAGATGCATTGAGGGCTTTCTGGAAAATACGCGAACAGTCTCCAGCTCCATCTTCCCTTCTATCTCCATGGCGAGCACCAAAAGGCAGTACGAGCGTATTCCAACCTGCCTTAAATGTGCGTTTGAGGCGGACGTCGGCATGGCGCTGGGCTACGACCGTATAGTCGGTAGCATCCTCGTCGAGAGTCTTGGTGAGAAGAAACATAAAGGCGTTCGGCCCCTTATCTTCTCCGCCCACTTTGATGTTTTCGCGATAGACCTTGTAATGAGCATCAGCTTCGCCCTCAAATACAACCTGCACCTTGTTGGGATCCATTCCATAGAAGATGCCGTCTTTGCCGTTGTTGCCGTTGTAGGTCTGCGCATCAATCTGTGTACCGCTGTGTACGGTTATCTTCGTGACGTTTGGGTTGTCGGCAAAGGCGCCTTGTTCGATTTTGGTGAATGAGGCAGGGATATCCAATTGGGTAAAAGTACACTTATTTTTATTCGCATCCGATCCATCATGTCCATCTTTTCCGTTGCAGCCAAAAAACAGATAAGCAGGAATAATCTTCTTTTCCCCATTGACTGCATAATTCTGTAACACACCATCAACAAATTCGTTGGTCATGGATCGACATTCACGAAATACACCAGTTCCAAGATTGGTTATCTTAGCATTATCCATGGTTAAGACATTCAACTCATCACATCCTTTGAATGCTTCAGAACCAATATCCAAACCACCATCTCCTTGAATATTCAGTCCGGTAACTTTCACTCGATTCCAAAAAGCCTGATTTCCTATTTTCGTTACTGAGTTGGGTATCTCAATAGCCATTTTATTGTCTGCTTCGTCAGGGAAATCATCACGATGTTCGTCACCTGCGGAAAAAGCATTGTTTTTTATCTCTGTAACATCCTTTATCAATCGGTTTATATATTTGGTACTCAAGCTATAACAATTGGAAAACATATATTTTCCAACTCTATCCAGCAAGAATTTATCCTTTACCGCATCATCTGTTATATCTACGTAGCCTATAGTTATTTTTTTCAGATTATCAGCATTAGCGAAATACATATTACAATCAAGATCCTCTTTTCCTACTTTCATACCATCTTTAGGCAATTCCAACTCTTCAACTTTATGCATATTCATGAAATAGGACTTATCAGTATATATATAACGTTGATACTCGTGCAAATCGAGATATTTGATGTGCTCACGTATCTTCTCCCACGCTGCAAATTCGTTATCTCCCTCCATTATGTTTAACTGTTCATTATTATATCTTCCTTTCCCATTGGCAAATACAATACCCCAAATTTTATCCAGATTTACCTCACTGCCGTTTTTGGGCAATTGATATTCCTGACCTTTTTCATCCTTTACAGGGTTTCCTGCAGCAAGCACTCTCAGTCCGTTAACCCAATCTCCGTTCTCTCCTTGCGTTGCATCAAAGCTTACATAAATATAATCAGACCATTTTTCCAACTCACCCTTCTCATTGGAAAGCCCGATTTTGAAGTAATAATTGTCCGCTGAAGCCTGTATCAAGCACAAAGCGAGCAAAATCATTGATAAAAGTATTCTTTTTTTCATATCCATAATTCCGCAACACTATTATTAATTAAACTTTTAAAAGACCTTAGCAACAAAAAGTTGCCCAGGATTATGTCATGTCAGAAGTTTCACTTATCTTAGTGTTGCATTTAAAAAACAAATAAAACTCTGAATGACATGGCAAAAATTCAAATAAAATCTGAGAAACTCACTCCTTTCTTTTTAGTTATTATTTACTGAAGTTTCGCAAGTTTTGCCCCACACGCCCTGAAGGGGCAGAAACTCTTAGCCCAGGGCAGCGCCCTGGGTTATTTTGGACGCAAACCTGTCGCCCTGTAAGGGCAAAAGCTTTAAAACTCCAGGCAATTTACAAAGCTTTTGCCCTTACAGGGCGACTTGCCGATTGCCATTATACCCAGGGCGCTGCCCTGGGCTAAGAGCTTCTGCCCTTTCAGGGCGTGCTGCTTCTGGAGCTGGGCCTTCAGCCCGTACTTAAACCACTTGCGAAACTTGAGTTATTTAAATTTGTACGCAAAGTTATAATGTTCGTGTGTGTTGTTATTCCTAATCTGTGCCAATGATGTTCTGGAAGAACTAAAAGCTACGATATATTTTTACGCGTTCATCTTTTATAACGACGGCCATAGACAAGTGACTTTTTGGGTGTAACCAATCTGATAAGTTACTTCCAGCGTATTGGCAGCATGCACAAAAACAGAAAGCATGCTAACCATACAGAAAAGTAACATTTTGTAAATTCTCCTAATCATAAGCATAGTTCTTTTAATTACACAATTAAGTTATTAAATTTTCGCTTGCAAAATTACTCTTTTTATCATTTCGTTTTTCGGCTGTGAGTAAAAAAGTGGCTTCACGAAGCAACAAAAAGAGCACAAGTAACTGATTATCTATTGTTTATCTATTTCTTCGTTTTGAAAAATATTAAATAGAGTAGATGTGGGGAGTTACCCCCAGCACCTCTCATTGCACCGTACGTACG
>CAVACC010000069.1:0-17580 GCA_963587495.1 Clostridia bacterium
CCAAGGGTTGGGCTGGTGCATTCCTCTACAATCCTAAGGCTAAGGAGGCACTCGACAAGTTCTATGCCCGTGAGGACACTCTTTCACTCGGCATCTGTAACGGTTGCCAGCTGATGGTAGAACTCAACCTCATCAATCCTGAGCACAAGCATCGCTCACACCTCTGCCACAATACCAGCAAGAAGTTTGAGAGCACATTCCTGGGTCTGACCATTCCTCAGAACGACAGTGTAATGTTTGGCAGCCTCAGCGGTGACAAACTTGGCATCTGGGTAGCTCACGGCGAGGGCCGTTTCTACCTGCCTGAACCAGAGGATCACTACAACGTAATTGCGAAGTACAACTACGCTGAGTATCCTGGCAATCCTAACGGCAGTGACTACAACGTGGCAGGTATCTGCTCTGCAGATGGTCGCCACTTGGCAATGATGCCACACTTGGAGCGTGCCATCTTCCCATGGCAGAACGCCTGGTATCCAGCCGACCGTCGCAACGACGAGGTTACTCCTTGGATTGAGGCATTCGTCAATGCACGCCAGTGGATTGAAGAAAGAGTCAAGTAATGTTTAATGTCAGTGTTTAATGTTTAGTTAGAGAGTACCAATAATGAGTATTTGCAAGACTGAACAATTAAACATTAAACATAAAGAACTAAACATTAAATAAATGAAATACATTTCATTATTTAAAACATTTACGAAGATTGGCATAGTTACCTTTGGGGGTGGCTATGCCATGATTCCTATTATAGAGCACGAAGTGGTCGACAAGAACCAGTGGATGACGAAGGAAGAGTTTCTCGATGCCATCGCTGTGACGCAGACTTGTCCGGGAGCCCTGGCCATCAACATGAGTTCCATGCTTGGATTTAAGTTGGCAAAAACTCCAGGAGCCATCATCTGCACTCTCGGAGCCTCACTTCCCTCTTTCCTTATCATATTGGCCATCGCCATGTTCTTCCATCAGTTCGAGAACAACAAGGTTGTGGCTGCTATGTTTGCCGGCATTCGTCCTGCAGTCGTTGCCCTGATAGCCGTCCCTACATTCTCACTTGCCAAGAGTGCACACATCACTTTTGCCAACTGCTGGATTCCCATTCTGTCTGCCATGCTTATCTGGCTTCTGCACGTCAACCCCATCTGGGTCATCATCTCTGCAGCCGCAGCTGGCTACATATACGGCAAGTTCATACTGCCTACGGAATAAAGCCTTCTGCTTATATATAATAAGGTGTAAGTCTTCAGAAAAGATGAATCTTCCAAGACATAGATTTGCCTATTATCGACTCTTAATTATCAATTGATATGATTTTTCTTCAGCTTTTCCTCGTATTTATCCAGATAGGCCTCTTCGGCTTCGGAGGTGGTTACTCTATGATTTCCCTCATACAGGGACAGGTAGTGACGCAATACCACTGGCTGACGATGCAAGAGTTTACCGATGTCGTTGCCATATCACAGATGACACCAGGCCCCATTGGCATCAATGCTGCTACTTACTGTGGCTATACCGCTGTACATAATGCAGGCATGAGCGGAACAATGGCCGTATTGGGAAGCGCCGTAGCTACATTTGCCTTGGTTCTCCCCTCCTTGATTTTGATGATTCTTATCAGCAAGATGCTGTACAAATATATCAATACCACAGCCGTGCAGAGCATTTTCATCGGTCTTCGCCCTGCCATAGTAGGCCTCGTAGGAGCTGCAGCCCTGCTCTTGATGAACCAAGAGAACTTTTCATCACCTGCCGACCCCTGGCGATTTTATATATCTATCGCTCTCTTCCTTGCCACCTTCTTTGGTGTCAAGTTTGTCGGCATCAACCCCATCCGCATGATATGCTACTCTGCTTTTGCCGGATTGCTGTTGCTGTATTAACCGAGACTAATTTCTCAGAAACCGAACGAACATTCAATATATCTACGAAGGAATGAAAAAACTATTATATTTTGCTGCAGTTGTCATTGCTGCCACCGCATCTGTTTCAACAGCCACCAGCTGCAAGTTTGCCCCATCGCAGAATGATGGAGACACAGTGGCTGCCAGCGAATTCTATCCTGAAGACACTTCGTCACTTCATGCCAAGAAGATGGCACGAATAAAGGCTCAGAAGGCCATGACCGACAGTGTGGGAATATACTATATCGGAAGCGGATCTTCTAAGGAAAAACTACAATTGGTTTCCTATCCTTCACGACGCGACACCTTTGAATACGGAAAGACTCGCCGCATCAAGGTTAAGGGTTGCGCTGATATCAACCACGTGGTACGTGTCGATTTCTATCTCCTCAATGGCAAAGACTCGCTCGTGAAAGCCGTCGAAGAAATCATACAGCAATAACCATCCCTTGTTTTCAAAAACAAGCCCGTTTTTTCCCAATTAAGTCTTCAAATATATTGTCAAGAACTGAAGTTTAGCATGTATGGAAGTTATAGAAGTTAAAGAAGTTATCACTTCACTCGGTCGTTAGAAATTATAGCCAATAGCCTTTTGGATGTATACTTAGCTACAAAGCATATGGCTCTAACTTCTTTAAATTCTTTAACTTCCCCATCTACAAAAGTTGAGTCAAGAATAAGAGAAAGACAGCATTCTCCCATTCTTGACAAAAAGCGGTGCATTTTTGCCTATTACTTTCTTTACCTTTTTACCCTTTTACTTTTTTACCTTTAAAAAGCTATTCGTCGGAGAGTTCTTTAATCTGCTTCTTAGGTGTAACACCCAGTTTCTTCAGACTCTCAACCCTTCTCATGACATTGCCAGTGCCATCGTAAAGTTGCTTCTTAGCCTTTTCAAAGGTTCCAGACAGACGGGTTATCAAGTCGCCCACACCCATGAAGGTGTCCTCAAAGCCTGCCACCTTATCATAAAGATCGGCTGCAGTCTTCACGATTTTCTCTACATTCTTGTTTTGGCGATCATACTGCCACAGGTTGTATGCCAACTGAAGAGCCATCAGAAGATTGCTGGGCGAAATGATGATAATTTTCTTTTGATAAGCATAACGGCTAAGCTCAGGTTGCTGCTTCATGGCTGCAATATAGCTGGTTTCGTTGGGAATAAACATCAGAACAAAGCCAATGGCATCATCCACCAGCTTGGAATAATCTTTTTCTGCCAGTTCGTCGATATGCCTGCGCACACTTGCCGCATGCAGTTTCATCAGCCGTTCGCGCTCGCCATGATCTTCTGCTGCTATGGCATCAGAATAGGCAGTAAGCGAAACCTTCGAGTCGATCACCACACTCCTGCCCTCAGGGAATCGCACAATCACATCAGGTCGGAAGTTCTTGCCCTCTTCATCCTTAGTGTTCTCCTGGATAAAGAACTCCTCGTCCTTTCGCAATCCACTGTTCTCGAGAATGGTTTCAAGCACCATTTCCCCCCAGTCGCCCTGCATCTTGCTGTCACCCTTCAGGGCACGAGTCAGATTGGCTGCATCCGAACCTATCTTCGAAGTCTGCTCCTTCAACAAAGAAACAGCTTGCTGCTGCTCCTGCTGAAAGAGTTTCATCGTTGCCTCAAAGGTATTCTGCAGTTCTTTCTTGTTCACCTCGTTCTGAGTCTTGCTTTCCTCAACCGACTTTTTGAAGTCAGCAAACTGTTCCTTGATAGGCTTCAACAGTTCGTCCATCTGCAGACGGTTATTCTCCTGCAAAGCCGATTGCTTGGCAGCCAGTTGCTCTGCAGCCACTTTCTGATGTTCTGCATTCATGCGCTGCATGTCTTGCTTAAGCGTTTCCATCTTCTGCGCCCATTGCTGATCGCTCTCAGCACGCAACTTGGCAGCATACTGACGTTCGCTTTCCATCTGTCCCTTCAGCGACTGCATCTCCGAAGCATGTGCTTCCCTCAATGCCTGCATCTCTTCGGCATGATGGGCTCTCTCATTCTTCAGGATAACATCATAATGTTCCTTCAGATTTTCTTTCTCCTTCTCTGCCTGCTGACATAATACTTCTTTTTCCTTCTCTGCCTGCTGGCGCACCTGGTCGGTCAGGCTCTTAACCTGTTCCATCTCTGCCGCCAACACTTGAGCCTTTGCTACAAGCTGTGTTTTCTCCTCGCTTGCAGTTTTCGCTGCCATCAGCTTGCCAAGAAAGAAGCCTACGATGATGCCGATAATAATGGCTATGACAATAATAATTTCCATTGTTTTGTTTATTCCTTGCGTTTACTCGATTCAACATATAAGGACTCCCATCCCTACAATTACCAGACGCAAAGGTACACTTTTTCTGACGAATATCCAAGCCCCCATCCTTTTTTTAGCCAAGAAATGCCATAGCTGCTGTTTAAAAGTCAAATGCACGACTATTTCACAACAGCCGTGCATTCTATTAGTTTTTAATTTTTTACTAAAAGTCCCACTTCACACCTAAGCAGGGACGGCATTTGAAGCCACCTGTTGAGCCAAAGTTGTTGCTCAACTCTACCTCGCCTCCTACACTGAGGTTCTCGCAGCCGAAGTGCTGACCTACATTGTACCAGAGCTGTGGCTCGGTGATGAAGACTGTGTGCTTGGTAGTGGCAGAGCCATCCTCCTGATAGTCGACAGCATGAGTCTCCCACCAGAAATCGGCAAAGCCGTCGAACTTCAAGCCCTTTACACCAAAGATGTCGTTACAGGTCCAGACAGCAGTAAACTGCATGGGCACATTCTGATCGGTCTGACGGATGGTCTTGTAAAGAGCCTCTATAGTCAAAGTGTTCTTGTAACTCTTGTCGTGCACGAGGTATTCCACACCGAAGAGCCATGCATTGTTGATGGGATAATTCTTGGTAATACCACCATTGTACTCCACATGGAGGCTCCAGTTCTTGAACTGAGATTTCTGCCAGAAGTTGAGTGCACGCGAAATCTCTGTATAGGTTCCTCCCTGGGCAATATTCTTCTCGCCCACTACCATTTTGTCGTAGTTGAAGTCGTGGTCAACAAAGAAATAAGTACTACCCCACTTGTCCTGCTTGAACATTTCGAGGGTAAGGGTAACAAACTTACGGTCGGAACCGAAATCATACAAAATCTGAGCGTTGGTCTGTGCCTTTGCTACTGAGCCGCAAGCCCAAAAAATCAGCAAAGCCATAACTAATCGCAACTGTCGGAGTTGGTTTAAAATCATTGTTTCTTATTATAGTTTTTAATATGTACAAGAAAGCCTCTTGCTCTCTAATCGTTTGCAAAGTTAATAAAAACTATAATAAGAAACAAACAATCTTAAATAATTATTGAACTTTCGCGGAGGTTCAGAAGGTAACTACCCAGCCCCCTATAAAAACTTTTCATTACTAAAGCATAAACTTGACAATAGAAAAGCCTCGAAATATGAAAGCGGCTTCGATAGACAATGAAGCCTATTTGGTGGAGCAATAAAAGCGGCTTCGTAAGCAGTTGAAGCCTATTGCATTATTCTGATATATATAACTTCTACCCCCCTGCGAAAGTTCAATTTATTAGAATTCAAGTATCATCGTCTGACGAGGACGAAGCTTTACGTTCTTGTTGATAAGAACAGTGCAGCCATTCGTCACATCAGTAGCCTTTTCATGCGAACCGATAATCTCAGCATAACGAGTCACATCCAGCTCATTGGCTTCCTTCTTGCCATTGATGACGGTCATGACTGTTTTTCCTTTATACTGGCGAGCGATGACATACACACCCTTATAAGGACAGAACTGAGTCTGCTTGCCTTCGGTAACCACCTTGTTACCCTGGCGCCAATGCAGCAAGTTGCTGAGCCACTTAAACATCTGGTTCTCTGCCTGTGTTCTTCCTTCTTCGGTGAAGGCATTATGCTTGTCACCAGCCCATCCGCCAGGGAAGTCTTTACGCACGTTGCCGTCGGTTACACTCTTGGTGCCATTCATCAACACTTCTGTACCATAATAGAGCTGTGGTGTACGGTTGATGGTAAGCAAGAGCGCCAAAGCCTGCTTCAATGCCACGGTATCCTTGCCCTCACCGAGGAATCTGTCGGTATCGTGATTCTCAATGAATGCCATCACGCTCTTTGGATTAGGATAGAGATAATCGTAGCAGAACACATTATAGAGACGGTTCATACCATTCCACCAATCATCGGTTTCCTCGTTCTTGGCACTGTTGATACGGTCGAAGAAGGCAAAGTCCATCACTGTTTTCAGATAGCTGTTCTTCTCTGAGAGCTTGCTGTCTTTCTGCCATGCAGCAGTATAGGCTGGCTCAGTAACCCATGTCTCGCCTACGGTATTGAAGTTAGGATATTCGTTGTTGAGCGTCTTCATCCACAAAGCCATCGCATCGCGGTCGGCATAAGGATAAGTGTCCATACGGATGCCATCAATTCCCACAGTCTCTATCCACCATTCGCTGTTCTGGATAAGGTACTTGATGACATGAGGGTTGCGCTGATTGAGGTCGGGCATGGAAGGCACAAACCATCCGTCTACCGTCTCTTCCATATCCACCTTGCTGGCGTATGGGTCGAGTACAGGAGTCAGCTTATAGCTGGTCTGTCGATACATATCGTTCACTGTTCTTGCTCCATCCACAGTACCAATCTTCTTCACGTGCTCAGGAGTCTGATACTCAGGAAGAAGCCATTCTGGACAGTTGAACCAGTCTTTTGAAGGCATGTCGGCAATCCAGGGATGCTCGAAACCACAGTGATTGAAAATCATATCCATCACAATCTTCAAGCCTTTCTGATGTGCCTCGTCAATGAGTCGCTTGTACTCAGCATTGGTTCCGAAACGAGGGTCAACCTTGTAATAATCGGTTGTGGCATAACCATGATAGCTGCTGCTCTTGCCATCGCCAGGGCTGTCATTCTCTAAAACTGGAGTAAACCAAAGGGCTGTGACACCCAACTGGGTGAAGTAATCCAAGTGCTGACGGATACCTTCCAAGTCACCACCATGTCGCAGACTTGGAGCATTACGGTCGCAATTCTTGTCGCGCATCGTCTTGAGAACATCATTCTTAGGATTTCCATTGGCAAAGCGATCTGGCATCAGCATATAGAGCACGTCTTCGTTGGTGAAGCCCATGCGCTTTTCGCCAGCCATCTCACGGTCTTTCAACTGATACTTCACCTTCTTGCTTTGCTTGCCCTGCTTAAAATTGAGAACCATCTCACCTGCCTTGGCATCCTTCAGGTTGAGATAAACCAAGAGATAGTTGGGTGATTCGAGACGGGCTATGCTATCGATTTTCACACCAGGATAATTGACTGTCACCTCAGCATTCTTGATGTCCTTACCATACACCATCAACTGCAACGAGGCGTCTTTCATACCTACAAACCAGTCGGTAGGTTCTATGCGGCTCACGTTGACTGCCGCCGTCATACTCATTACGCTACTCATAAGCAACATGAATGAAACAAATTTCTTCTTCATTATAGATCTATGTTTAAGTTATTGTATTGACTTTCGAAACTTATTTCTGATACAGTATCAATGCCGATTGGCCATCTATGATGGTTTCGTTACCCACCAATGGCATCCCGATTCCGTCTTCATTGATAACCCCATTGCAGCAAGCCACATGATACTCGCCCTGTGGTATGGCTACGGTACGGGCTTCCTTGTTGGCATTGAAGATGACAATAATGTTCTTCCAACTGTCTATGCCTTCCAGGTTCTTGAGTCTGAAGGCAAGCAGGCATCCCTCCTTCTCTGCTTGTTCGCCCGCATTCTTTGGGTCGGCAGAACCTGTTGGCAAGAACTCCAAATGTTCTCTCACAGCCTCAGCTTTGGCAAGACGGAAAGCCGGATGATTCTTGCGAAGCTGAATCAGGTTGCGATAATACTCAAACACCTGTGGATATTTCTTCAGATTCTCCCAGTTGAACTCATTGATGCTGTCGGGCGAGCAATAGCTGTTGTGCACACCCTTCTTGTCACGCAACATCTCCTCACCAGCCAAGAAGAAAGGCACACCCTGCGAGGTGAACACAGCAGTCTGAGCCAACAAGTCAAGGCGAATCAACTCTGCTATACGTTCGCTTTCCGTTCTGGAAGCATCCTTGATACCAGGCACGGTTGCCTTCAGTCGGTCAACAAGACACATATCGTCATGACAGCTCACATAGCTGATCTGCTGGGTAGGCTCTGCTGTCCAAGGCTTCTTGTCATAGTTGACCAAATTCATATCTACCTGCGGATGGGCAATGCCTCCCACTATACCAAACTTCAGACTCTCTTCCTCGCCGGGAATGCCAGCCAGGAAAGCGCCTTTGGTATCGTCAGAGAAAGGACCACGAAGGGCATCTCGCATATCATCGCTGAAGGCTCCGATACCATTGAGTTTGAAGGTGTTGGCCTTCATCGCTAACTGGTCGTTAGGATAAGCGCAACTGCCTGCGCTCCAACCCTCACCATATATATAAATAGAAGGATCTATCTTGTCAACAGCAGCTCTGATGAGCTTCATCGTCTCAATATCGTGCACTCCCATCAGGTCGAAACGGAATCCGTCGATATGATATTCATTCACCCAATAGAGCACACTCTCTATCATAAAGTCGCGCATCAAAGGTTTCTCCGAGGCTGTCTCGTTGCCACAGCCTGAACCGTCGGAATACTTACCATCGGCAGTCTTGCGATAATAATAGTCAGGATAAGTACGCTGGAAATTGCTTCCGTCAATATTGAAAGTATGATTGTACACAGCATCGAAGATGACACGGATGCCTGCCTGATGCAGCGCCTGCACCATCTGCTTGAACTCTTTTACTCTGACAGCTGGCGAGAAAGGATCGGTACTATAGCTGCCATCAGGCACATTATAGTTCTTTGGATCATAGCCCCAGTTGAACTGTGGTGTACTGAGGCGTGTCTCATCTACCGAAGCAAAATCGAACAATGGCTGGAAGTGTATTGCGTTGACACCGAGGCGCTTGAGATATTCTATCGCCTTAGGCTCTGTCAGTGCCAGATACTTACCTTTATACTTCAATCCTGAGGTAGGTGACACCGAGAAATCACGCACGTGGAGTTCGTAAATCACCAAGTCGGCAGGCGACTTCAGTTCTGGTCGCTTGTCATCCTTCCATCCCTCAGGGTCAGTAGCAGCCATGTCGATGATGGCACCACGATTGCCGTTCACACCGACAGCTTTGGCAAAAGTACCAGGACATTCGCCCTTTCCCATGTCAAATGTATAGAACTTCCCAGCCAGGTCACCCTTCACAGTAGCCTCCCAACGGTCTTTGCCATTGGCTTTCATCTTCACTGTCTTGATGGCCTTGCCCCCCTGTCCTGATTTATAAATACGGATTCTGGCAGCAGTAGGCGCATTTAGTTGAAACACCGTCTGTCCTTTCGAATACGTCATCTCATTGAAAACGGTCTGCGCCTTCAATGCTGTAGGTAAAATAGTTGCCGTCAATGCTGCAAATATTAGTTTTTCTATTCTCATACGGTTAAATAATTGTTAGTTGACGAAAAAACTCCGCAGAATTTTATTCATTTTCAGCGTGAAATATAGCACTTACACTCCATTTAGTAGTTATTTACCTCGTTTTCTGCATACGCAATGTGATTTCTGTTGGTTTTATGCAGAAACAGGCAGAATTAAACACGCTCATTTTTGGCGTATTTAATTCCACCTTGACGATTGGACGGAAATACAGAAGTTTCAGCCTCCTTATCTCCATCAATATAAGTCTTATTTGGCAAGCAATGAGATGGCAAAGCCACCACCACGTGCCTCTTTGATCTTCAAGACATCACCCTTCTTCACAGTCTTGTGAATAATCTGGTAAGATTTAGGGTTCTTCTCGTAGTCGGCATTCTTTCCGTCCTGATAGATGGCGCAGGCATACTTCTTGCCTTTGTCGAGGAAGTCGAGCTTCACTACCGATGTACGGGCTGCGTCAGTCTTGCCACCAACAAACCAGTTGTCGGTTCCCTTTGCCTTGCGGGCTACGGTGATATACTTGGCTGGCTCTGCTTCCAAGTACTTAGAGTCATCCCAGTCGCAAGCCACATCGCGGATAAACTGGAAGGCATCGTCGTACTTCTCGTAATGTTCAGGCAGGTCGGCTGCCATCTGCAAAGGACTGTACATTACGAGATAGAGTGAGAGTTGACCGCAGAGAGTGGTGTGCACATAACTTGGGTTGTTGCTCCACTCCGACAGCTTGGTCTCGAAGATACCTGGAGTATAGTCCATAGGTCCTCCCTGCAGACGAGTGAATGGCAACATCACGGTATGATAGCTTACACTTCCACCAAAAGCCTCATACTCAGTACCTCTTGCGCTCTCGTTGCCCACCAGGTTTGGCCATGTACGGCAGATACCTGTAGGACGTGTTGCCTCGTGAGCATTCACCATGATGTGATGTTTGGCAGCCGTCTCGATGACACGCTGGTAGTGATTGTTCATCAACTGGCTGTAGTGATATTCACCTCTTGGGATAATATCGCCCACATAACCGGTCTTTACTGCATCATAACCATACTTGTTCATCAGGCTGAAGGCATTCTCCAAGTGACGCTCATAGTTGAGGGCTGCAGCCGAAGTCTCATGATGCATCATCAGCTTCACGCCCTTGGAATGAGCATATTCGTTGAGCATCTTGATATCGAAATCAGGATAAGGAGTCACAAAGTCGAAGACATCGAGCTTCTGATGACCGAACCAGTCTTCCCAACCTTCGTTCCATCCTTCTACCAGCACTTCCTGCAAACCGTTCTTGGCAGCGAAGTCGATATAGCGCTTCACTTCCTCGTTGGTAGCACCATGCGTTCCATTAGGCTTGCACTTGCTATAGTCGGTCACACCAAGACGAACAGAAGGCAAATCGTTGGTGTAGCTCCAAGTCTTGGTACCCACAATCATGTTCCACCACACACCGCAGTACTTGGTAGGATGAATCCAAGAAGTATCCTCAATCTTGCAAGGCTCGTTGAGGTTAAGTGTCAGCTTGCATGAAAGCATATCGCGTGCATCATCGCTCACCAGCACGGTACGCCATGGTGTGTTGAAAGGAGTCTGGATGAATCCCTTTCTGCCTACCGCATCAGGTGTCAACCATGACTCAAAGGTCAGTGTCTTCTCATCCAGATTGAGGTGCATCGTAGGATAATCCAGACAGGCAGCCTCATGGATATTGATATAAAGTCCGTCCTTGGTCTTCATCTGGAGAGATGTCTGCACACCTGTGTCAGAGAAGACGGTAGTGGAAGAGTTGCTTTTGTATGATTCACGGTTCTTGGCGATAACAGGACGGATGCCTGTCAGAGGAGTAATCTGATATTCGTACTCTTGAGTATCGTAGTCTCCTGGAATCCAATAGGCAGTATGGTCGCCTGCCATGGCAAACTGGGTGTGCTCTTCCTGAATGACGAAATAGTTGAGCGATTCCTGCTGTGGGAACTCATAGCGCAGACCCATACCATAATCATATACGCGGAAGCGAATGGTGATATTACGGTTGGAAGAAGCCTGGTTCAGGTTTACCTCCATCTCGTTGTAGTTGTTGCGAATGGTAGCAGTCTCACCCCATACAGGCTTCCATGTCTCATCAAAAGAAGAGGTCTTGCTTCCTGTTTCGGTGAATCCGTCCATCAGATTGGTTTCCTCCATACCCTTGCTGGCATGCTTGTCCTTGGCAAGCTCCAGTCCGAGGTGCGAGGGTTTGCATACTGTCTTGCCCTTATAACTCATCTCGTAGGTTGGCTGTCCATTACCAGTCAGAGAGAATGTTACCGATACATTGCCGTTGGGCGATTTAACGGTCTGCGCCGCCGCCAAGAGTGGCAGCAGCAGACCAACTACTAAAACATTCAATTTCTTCATATTGTTCAGTGTTATTTTGTCTTTTTCAGTTATTGCTTATTTTGATCTGTTGCTTTTTTGTTCTGCTATTGTTGTTTATGCAAGTCATTTGGTTAGACATTGCAAATATACAAAAAACAAAAATACCCTCCTAAAATTTGGAGGGTATTTCTTTTTCGTATTATATGCAAACGTTTGCATTAGTTTCTTCCCGACTGTGCAACAAGCTCTGTCACACTGTCCATAAATTCTCGATTAGCCGCCAGATCCTCTATGCTGAGGTGCATGCGATAGCGCCAGTAATGCTTAGGATTGGCAGGAATATTGATACGCTCGGCGTTGGCATCGGGCAAACGAAGATGCTCGTTGATGGCAAGCCAGTCCTGAATACTCAGCACGCAGAGCATAGAGGGCGATGTGAGATGGCGCGAGATGATATCCTGTGCGAGCCATCCGGGCAGCGGATGAGGTGCTGGTCCCTGGCGATAGAGCATCGTGTTGTAATACTCCTGTGTGCGCTGGATGTTCTCGTCCCACCACTGGCGAAGCGTAGGCATATCGTGACTTGAGATGGTACAAACCGAACGATAAGGGTTACGGCTCAGATGACCGAACTTCACACTTGGGTCCTTAGGCATACTCTGCAACTCAAGGCTCAATATCTTCAACTCGTTCATCACCCATGGCACACAATCTGGCACCATACCAAGGTCTTCGGCACAAACCAACATACGTGTAGCCTGAACCAACTTAGGCAACTTCTTCATCGCCTCCTCATACCAGAACTGGTTGTTGCGACGATAGAAGTAATCGTTATAAAGACGATTGAACGCAGCCTTGTCATTGTCATAAAGTGATTCGAAGATGAAATCGAACTGAGCAGAGATACGTGGGTGATACAATCCCGGATTGCGATGGTCGCGAACAAAGAGTACATCGCTGATCAGGGCGTAGAGTCCGTCGCGAAGCCATATTTCCTTCTCATCGGTCACTCCCTCAAAGAGAGCCTCCACCTTTATCTGGGTATCCACCTCTGCCTTCAACTGATAACGCTCATCATCCAAACGGTCCAGATACTTTTGCTTCACCTCGTCAGCACGCTCATGGAACACACGGTCGAGCACCCAGTCGGTGATAAATGGACGGGTGAATCTGTCCTGCTGGAAGTTAAGACCATACGAGCGAATCTCGTCAGCTGTCATGCCGAGTGCAGGAGCAAATTGTCCGAGCAGTCCATGTACAGAGTCGACAGGAATCTCCCATATACGGAAGAAGCCCAGCACGTGGTCGATACGATAAGCATCAAAGAACTTCGACATATTCTGGAATCGACGTGTCCACCACTGGCAGTCGTCCTTCAGCATCTCAAACCAGTTGTAGGTAGGGAATCCCCAGTTCTGACCATTCACAGAGAAGTCATCTGGTGGAGCTCCAGCCTGTCCGTCGAGGTTGAAGTACTTAGGCTCTGTCCACACATCACATCCAAAACGGTTCACACCGATAGGAATATCTCCCTTCAGGATGACTCCCTTTGCCATAGCATGCTCGTGAGCAGCCTTCATCTGTGTGTTCAGCACATACTGTACGAAGTAGAAGAACTCCACCTCCTTGTAAGCCTTTGTTCTTGGGTTGCTCAGTGCCTTGCGGTCTTTCTCGTCCCAAGCATTGTGGTCGGGCCACTTCGAGAAATCGGCCGTGCCATACTTGTCGCGCAAACAAGAATATTGTGCATAAGGCACCAGCCACTGTTCTGTATCCTGGAAGAATGCCTGATATTCGGCACTCTTCATCATCTTTTCACCTTCCTGATTGAAGATTTGGTGCAGGTACGTTATCTTGAAATCATTTACCTTTTCATAATCTATCTGGGGCAGGGCATTGAGCTCCGCTCTTGTCTTCTCAGCCTCAGCACGAGCCTTGGCATCCTCAAGCTCGGGCAGAGCCTGCAGGTCGGCATACTGTGGATGAATGGCAAACACGCTGATACAGCTGTAGGGATAAGAGTCTGTCCAGGTGTGGGTGATGGTCGTATCGTTGATAGGCAGCAACTGAAGCACCTTCTGTCCAGTCTTTGCCACCAGGTCGATCATACTCTTCAGGTCGCCGAAGTCACCAATACCTGCACTCTTCTTGCTGCGAAGCGAGAAGACAGGAACCAATGTTCCGGCAAACTTACGGTTCCAGCGCTCCAAGAACGACTGGCTCAACTCGTAAGAGACTACCGAACCGGCCTTCATCTCAGGTATCTCAACACTGCGGTTGTAACCTGTTTCCCATGCTTCGGTACCCTTTTTGTCGTTCAGTGCTACAAACTTAAACTCCAAGTAGTTGACAGCCAAAGCCTCGGCATTGATATCCACCGTCCATTCGTTGTACGCCTGTTCCACCATAGGCACGGCACGCTTTACGTCCCAGGCTCCTACGAGAGGGTCAGAACCAACCAATACCAGGCGCTCACCTTCTCTCAACTGTGGAGCACGAACAATCAGCCTGATGGTCTTGGCAAAGGTATTGCCCTTCACCTCGGCAGGCTGCTGATGGTTGATACAGTCGGTGAAAGCGCTGCTGTAGAGGTACGAATCCTCGGGAATGTCACGCCAGTGATCATAGATGATATAATCATTAGCACGCTCGGCAGTCACATTCAGCTGATGCATCACCACCTGCCATTCCTTCTTGACACAAACGCCATCACGTTCTACACTATAATAATAGGTAATGTTTTTAGCCTTGGGAGCCACATCCAGATCGCACGACCAGTGAAGTCCGTCTGTAGTTCCCAAGCTGTTATGAACCTCTTTGTTGTCCATGTTCAGGTTCAAGACGAGATTCTCGCCATAAACCGTTTTGTATTCTATATTAAAACGAAACACCATAAGGATTTATAAGATTGTTGTTTACGACACAAATTTAGTCATTTTTTTACTATATACAATTATTTTTATTCACAAAACATGCCAAAATGTTGCGCAATCGGTTGCGCTTATTATGCTTTTTGCACCGTATGCTTTTCCTTGATGATGGTAACAGCCAAGGCACCACATATCAGCAGCACACCTGCCACTATCATCATGTCACTCTGGTGAGAGCCTATCGCCCACAGTATGTGTCCGCCACAAAGAGCTGCCACAATCTGAGGAATACAGATGGTTCCGTTGAAGAGTCCGAGGTAAGCACCCATGTGTCCATAACCCTGCAAGGCATTGGTGACAAAGGTGAAAGGCATCGCCAACATGGCAGCCCAACCGGCACCAATCATGAGGAACGGAATGAACTGCAGGTACTTGTCGTGCAGGAATGGGATAAGAGCGAAGCCCACACCACCGATAATCAGACTGACAGCATAAGCCATCTTGGAACTCTTGAACTGAGGAAGCACTACTACCCACAGCACACTGCCCACTGCCTGAACGGCAAAGAGAATGCCCACCCAGTCACCGGCATCCTGGAAAGCCTTGGTGCTGGCATCAGTAGTATTCCATACAGTTTCGGCAATGGCGCCGGTAGAATAGTTCCACAGATAGAGGAAGCCTGCCCAACAGAAGAACTGCACCAGTCCCACCTTCCAGAAGGTAGAGGGAGCATTCTTCAGAAGACTTATCCAGTCGGCCTTGCCTTCTTCCTTCTTCTCGGCATCTTCGGTAACTCCATTATACTTGGCATATTCCTGCGGATTCCACTCCTTCACCTTCATCGTGGTATAGATGACACAGAGGATAAGGATGGCGGCACCCACATAGAACGACCAGATCACAGAGTCGGGCACAACACCCTTCTCGGCATAGTTCTTAATACCCAGGAAGGCAAAAAGGAAGGGGAATATATAACCGGCTATCGAACCCGCATTGCAGAGGAAACTCTGAATGGAGTAAGCCTTCGTTTTCTGTTCCTCATTCACCATGTCGCCCACCAACATCTTGAAAGGCTGCATTGCCATATTGATGCTCGTATCAAGAAACATCAGGGCTATCAGTCCGAAAATCATCGCACCGCCAACCGTCAGGCCAAACGAACCGGCATTAGGCAAAAGACACATCACCAAGACAGCCAGCGTAGCTCCCACAAAGAGATAAGGAATACGGCGGCCGAAACGGCACCATGTCTTGTCGCTCAAGGTTCCGACAATAGGTTGCACCAGGATTCCCATCAGTGGAGGGAGAATCCAGAAATAACTCAGATTGTGTGGGTCTGCACCCAACGTTGCAAAGATTCGGGAGATGTTGGCGCTCTGAAGAGCGTAGGCTATCTGTACCCCGAAGAATCCGAAGCTCAAGTTCCAGAGCTTCCAGAAACTCAGATTTGGTTTTGTTATCATATTTATTATTGTTTTATTGTTTCCGTTTATCTTGTCGTACCACGAACCACGAGTTTGGTTCTTACCACTCTCTTCTCCACCTCATCCATCGGGATGGAGCCTTCCACCTGTCCGATAAGGATATTGACGGCCTCCTCTCCTACTGCCACTCCTCGCTGGTCGACGGTAGTCAGCATAGGATCGCAAGCCACGGCTCGCTGACCGTTGGTGAATCCGCAGACACTGATATCCTCTGGCACTCGGAATCCCATACGTTTCGCGGTATAGAGAATACCGATAGCAGTATCATCATTCACCGCAAAGAAAGCATCCGGCCGATTTTTCATCTCTAAGAGTGCAGGCGTAATCGCCTCTGCCTGCCCTCTGTTGTCACAGATCTGTACGTGGGGTGGTATTTCTTCCAAGCCATGCTTCACCAAGGCATCATGGTAACCATTGTATCTGTTCTTGGATATTTCAAGATTCATGGGCGAACCATAGAAAGCTATTCTCCTGCAGCCCGAGTCGATGAGATGGGTAACAGCCGTAAAGGCACCCATATAGTCGTCCACCACCACGCGCGAACAGTTCACGCCAGTACAGATTCTGTCATAGAACACCAATGGCACGCCATTGTCCATCAATCTTTGGAAATGCTCATAGCGCATGGTATCCTTCGCCTGCGAAACGATGATGCCGCACACCTTATTCTTGTAGAAGTCCTCGCAGATTGCCACTTCCTTGTCATATCGTTCGTTGCTCTGCGCCACCATCACACGATAGCCACGCGCACTTGCCTCCTCCTCGATACCCGAAAGCACAGAAGAGAAGAAATAGTGGGCAAACTCAGGAATGATGACACCGATGACCTTCATGGGCTGTGTCCTACTGTATCTAAGAGCCTCGCCAATGACATTGGGACAGAAGTTATGCGCCCTGGCAAACGTCTGTATACGTTCCTTCTGGGCAGCACTGATACGAGGGCTGTCCTTCAAAGCTCTGCTCACCGTTGCGATAGAAACACCCAGCTCGCGAGCTATATCTTTCATTGTTATGATTGTTTTCTCATTCATAGGTTGTTAGTGTTGTGTGCAAAATTATGCAAATCTTGCCAAAGTTGCGACTTTTACTTGACTTAAATCAAGAAAATCTCGTGCAAACGTTTGCACGATATAAGCAAAAGTACAACAAAATCTCTAAACAACCAAATGATTTTAAGGAATTCAACTCCCTTAACTTCCACATTTGCGAAAGTTCAGTATATCATTCAAGTTTCGCAAGTAAGCCCCACACGCCCTGAAAGGGCAGAAGCTCTTAGCCCAGGGCATCGCCCTGGGTTGTTTGGGGCGGTAACCTGTCGCCCTGTAAGGGCAAAAGCTTTAAAACTCCAGGCAATATATAAAGCTGTTGCCCTTACAGGGCGCATTGCTGATTGCCATTATACCCAGGGCGATGCCCTGGGCTAGGAGCTTTTGGGCCTTCAGCCCGTACTTGAACCACATGCGAAAGTTCTGTA
>CAVACC010000070.1:0-17214 GCA_963587495.1 Clostridia bacterium
TACGACCTTTGGCAGCCCATTCATCTACATGCTCCGCCATTGGTGATGATGGAGTGATAGGGTAGATGGCAGCAACCTCAGTAAACATATAGCTTACATGAGCGGCAGCTGTGTTACCATCACAAGTGATAAATTTTTTTTCTTTAGCCATTTTACTTTTAGATAAAATATTAAAAATGTTTTGTATACTTATTTTTGTTATTATACGTTTTTGTCATCTTACTTGAAGCCTTCTGCAAAGAATGTCCTTTTAAGATTTTAGTTCAGAACTTCATGATAAGTAAAGTGTTCGTTCTTCACTCTTCGTTCTTCACTCTTCACTTAATAAAGGAATCCCAAGAGCCAGAGTGGTATTCTGTTGTCCTTTCCCACCTCGGTGTTGTAACGGGCGTAGATGGTGTCGGGGTTATACCTTAATTTATTAGTAGCCTGTGCATCGCAGATGCGGAACTTTCTGTTACCGTCCACCGTATAGAAGTGGTCGTGTCCACCCTGATGCACCTTATGGTCTTTCCACATGGAGTTGACAAAGAAGGTTTCCATCACTTCCTGATCGTCTATCTTTAGGGGGAAGATGGCGTACATCAGGTTGGGATTGTGCAACATCACCTTGGATGGCTTTTTGGGGAACTCTTGATTGTCTGGGTAAATCATGTTGATGAGTCGTGCATCAGCGAGATACTTGATGTAGTTCATCACCGTGGCACGGCTGGTCTCTATTCCTTCAGCCAACTGACTGATGTTGGGTGCCTTGGCTCCCTCTACTGCCAACTGATAGAAGAGACGCTTTATCTTGGTGAGGTACTTCAGTTCTATCTGTTTGATGAGCAGAATGTCCACCTCGGTCATCATGTTCATGGTCTTGAGCAGGTTCTCGGTAAAGTTGCGTTGCTCCAGGAAGAAGGGGTAGAATCCATGGTGCAGATAGTCCTTGAAGTATTTCATCGGACTCACCTTGGGCAGAATCTGCTTGATGATGTGCTCGTGGTTCTGCAGGATGTCCTCCAGTTCGTATGGCTGGAAGTTGTTGCCCGTCTGCAGGTTGATGTATTCGCGGAAGGAGAAACCACGCAGGTTGTAACCCTTCACAATACCGTTGAGCTCAGGGTTCTCCTCTTTCAGTCGCATCACGCTCGAACCTGTGAAGACAATCTTCAGTTCGGGATAGAGGTCGTAGCAACGGCGAAGCTCCTTGCTCCAGTCAGGCTGTTTGAAAACCTGGTCGATAAGCAATGTGCGTCCGCCCTGTCTGACAAAGTCGCCTGCAAAGTCGGCTATTCCACGTCCTTGGAAGTAGAAGTTGTTCATGTTCACAAAGAGACATTTGTGGTCGTCAGCACCAAATTTTTCCTTGGCATATTGTAGCAGGAAAGTAGTCTTTCCGACGCCTCGTGTACCCTTGATACCAATCATGCGGTCGTTCCAGTCAATCTCATCCATCAGGGTGCGACGAACCGGAGCGTTGATGTGCTCGACCAGATATCGATGTGTTCTGAAGAAAGCCTCTTCCATGAGTTTTTGTTCTTTCGTATTGTTTTTAATAGTGCAAAGGTAATATTTATTTTCTAAATTGCAAACTCAAGATAGCAAAAAACAACTTTTTTTTCATTATTTAGCACTAATCTAAGTAAAATGAGGCAAAATATAGCGAGATTTTAGTAACTTTGCACTCATGAAGTTGCATATTTTCAATCCTGACCACGATTTGGCGTTAGCTGCCAATCAAAAAATATTCACCGCACCCCATGCTGGTCGTCTCCTTCGGGGCGACTTGTCTTTCATTCCAGCCTTATGGGCTGACGATGGAGATTTGGTGCTGGTCGACGACATAGACAATGCCCGCGACAAGGTGCGCCATCTCTGCGGTTATGAGAATCAGGACAGGGTGGAGTTTGTCACCAAGTTGCAGTTGCAGAAGATATTTGCCGATACCATGTCGGTGGACAGCATTCATCCCTGGGGTTGGAATCTCTCGCTCAAGGAGGAGTTGCGCCGCATAGGTTGCCCTGACATTATGCTTCCCACCGATGAAACCATGCAAAAGATAAGAGAACTGAGTTCTCGCCAATGGGCCGCAGCCCATCTGCAGAGCGACGTGAAGTTTGTGACGAGCCTGCAGGACCTTATCCATCTGGTGCAGCAAATGCAGCGGGCTGTGGTAAAGGCACCCTGGAGCAGCAGCGGCAGGGGCGTGCGCTATCTTACAGCTCTGATGTTGCAAGACTCAGGCTTCTCGCGCTGGGCTGAACGCATCATCGAGAAGCAGGGTGGAGTAACTGTAGAGCCCTATTATAATAAGGTGAAAGATTTCGGCATGGAGTTTGAGGCCATCGACGGACAGATTGTTTATCGTGGACTTTCCCTCTTCCAGGTTGTGAAGAATGCCTATACGGGCAACGTGCTGGCAACAGAAGAAGAGAAGGAGGAAATGCTTCAGTCTTATCTCAGCCATGAGCAGTTGGCGGCTATCAGTCAGCATGTCTGCGAGGTGATGCAGCCAGCCCTGAAGGGAGTCTACAGCGGACCGTTCGGAGTCGATATGATGGTGTGCGCCAAGGAGCCTGGAAGCAGGGATGTCTTTATCAATCCCTGTATCGAACTCAATCTCCGTCGCACAATGGGACATGTGGCTTTGGCTCTCAGTGGTCATGGCGAGCATCCTCTGCGCATGATGCAAGTTCTCTTTGATGGTAATCGCTATCATCTGACGGTGAGGAAGATAGAACAAAATACTAAACAAAATATTTAAATAAACTAATTCTTTAACAAACTAAATCTTTTCATAATCCAATGAAGAAAAAGCTAATCGTATTATTTCTTGCATCGGCATCTTTAGGAGCCTTTGCTCAGACCACCAAATCTTACGTGTCGCAGGTATGGAATCCAGACAATGGTAACGGAACTTATACCAATCCTGTAATCAATGCAGACTACAGTGATCCCGACGTGGTGGCGGTAGGTGATGACTATTACCTCACGGCCAGCAGCTTCAATTGTATTCCCGGTCTGCCCATCCTTCACAGCAAGGACCTTGTCAACTGGGAACTCATCGGTCATGCCGTCACCAAGCTTCAGCCTGAGAGCGAGTTCGACAAACCATCTCATGGCAATGGTGTGTGGGCTCCCTGCATCAGTTATCATAATGGCGAGTTCTATATCTATTGGGGTGACCCAGATTACGGTGTGTTCATGGTGAAGACTAAGAATCCTGCCGGCAAGTGGGATGATCCTGTATGTGTGATTCCAGGCAAGGGAATGATCGACACCTCTCCTCTGTGGGATGAGGATGGACGAGTATATTTGGTGAATGGATGGGCCAATTCGCGCAATCGCTTTGCATCTGTCATCACTGTTCGCGAGTTGAATGCCGAAGGAACCAAGGCTATCAGTGATCCAGTCATAGTCTTTGACGGCAACGGCACAGAGAATCGCACTTGCGAAGGTCCTAAGTTCTATAAGCGCAATGGCTGGTACTGGGTGATGTTTCCTGCCGGAGGTGTTCCTACGGGCCATCAGATAGCCATGCGTTCCAAGTCTCCTTTCGGTCCTTACGAGGCTAAGAAGGTGCTTGCCCAGGGCAAGAGCAAGATCAACGGCCCTCATCAGGGTGGATGGGTTCATACTAAATACGGCGAGGACTGGTTCATGCATTTCCAGGACAAGGAAGCCTACGGACGTGTGGTTCACCTGCAGCCTGTCACCTGGAAGGACAACTGGCCTGTGATGGGCAAGGTGCCTGCCAAGGGCTATTGTGGCGAACCTTACGAGACTTATAAGATGCCTAAGGCTGCCGTTTATGTGAACGTAAACCCTGTGGAGAGCGATGAGTTCAATGAAACTAAGTTGGGACTTCAATGGCAATGGCACGCCAACTACCAGCAGTGGTATGGAATGCCAACCTCGATGGGTGTGATGCGCATCTATACCGACAAGAACGACGGAACCATCTGGCACACACCCAACCTGTTGTTGCAGAAGACTCCAGCCGACAACTTCACTGTCACCACCAAACTTCAGCTTACTGCCAAGGACCAGAACCAGATGGGCGGTATCATCATGATGGGCCTTGACTATACGGCATTGGTTGTCAAGCGAGTGGGTGATGAGTTCCAGTTGCAGCAGATTACCTGCAAGAGTGCCGACAAGGGTAAGCCCGAGACGGTGAAGGTTCTCGATACGCTGAAGCCTACCTTGATAGATCAGATAGACTATCAGCCAGCCATCCAAGAGCAGGCTTATATGCGAATGGTGGTACGCCAGGGCAAGATGCAGTTCTACTTCTCCCAGAATGGTAAGTCGTACAAGAAGGTGGGCGACGAATTCACCATGCGCGAAGGCAAGTGGATTGGAGCCAAGGTAGGACTTCTCGCCAAGGAGCCCGAAGGCAAGACCAACCGTGGCTGGATAGATGTGGACTGGTTCCGCATCACCAAGTAATAACGTAAAAGCAAAGTAAGTTGAAACTACATAGAATATCCATACTGTTTGTCCCCCTGGTATTGAGTGCTTGCTCAGTGAGTAAGCATGTTCCCGAAAGCGAATATATCCTTAACAAGGTGGAGGTGAAGAGCGACGACAAAGCCTATGATGCTTCGTCGCTCAAACCTTATGTCCGTCAGAAGGAAGCCCCCAAGCTCTTCTCGCTTTTCAGAAATCCCTTCAGCCGCAAGCCTGTTATCTTCGACACGTTGCAGGCACGCCTGTCGTGTCAGGACCTCCGTGTGGCGATGCAGAACCAGGGATTCCTGCAGGCTGGAGTCTCGCTCTATACCACAACGAAGGGCAAGAAGCTCGATGCCCAGTATCTGTTGCATCCAGGAGAGCCATTCCGAATAGGCAAGATGACCTATGAGATCGACGACGACGAGGTGCGCAAGGTGCTGAGTCAGGGCGATGAGAGCCAACGCTTGCTGAAGCCAGGAATGCGTTTCAGCGTAGAGGCGCTCGATGCCGAGCGCAAGCGCATAGCAAGACTCTTGGCAGACAGTGGATATTTCCGTTTCAACAAAGACTTCATTCAGTATGACGCCGACACCATCGCCGGTGAGAAGGATATCGACCTGAAGCTCCATCTTCTGAAGTACAGGGCAAGCAGCAAACAGCCTGCCACCGACCATCCGCGATACTGGATCCGTCAGGTCAACTTCTTGAGCAATGACAGTCTGCCCATCCATCTGCGCCATCAGGTGTTGCTCAACGCCACAGCCGTGAAGGAAGGACAGCCCTACAGCGCTTCCGACCTGCAGCGCACCTACAACAACTTTGCCCGTCTGCAGGCAGTGAAGTATACGAACATACGCTTTGTCGAAGTGCCCGACACCAACCAGCTGGACTGTAACATCCAGATAAGCACCAACAAGCCCCACACCCTGTCGTTTCAGCCCGAGGGCACCAATACGGCAGGCAACCTGGGAGCAGCAGCCTCGCTTACCTATACCAACCGCAACCTGTTCCATGGCAGCGAACAGTTCAGCATCGAACTGCGTGGAGCCTACGAGGCCATCAAGGGACTGGAGGGCTACACCGACCAGAACTACACCGAGTATTCGGCAGAAGCCAAGTTGATGTTCCCACGGTTCTTGGCACCATTCCTGTCGAAGAGCTTCCGTAGAAGACAGACGGCAAGCTCAGAGCTCTCTGTGAGCTGGGACATGCAGAACCGTCCTGAGTTCTATCGCAGGGTGTTCTCCACAGCCTGGCGCTATCGCTGGGCAGAACCCAGGCACCATCTTAACTGGCGCATCGACCTGCTTGATCTCAACTATGTGTATATGCCTTGGATTTCTCCTACCTTCAAGAAAGACTACCTCGACGATGTAGACAATCGTAACGCCATCCTGCGTTACAACTACGAGGACCTTTTCATTATGAAGATTGGTTTTGGTATTACATATAATAATGGTATAGACGCCATGAGGGCAAATATCGAGACGGCTGGCAATCTGCTCAACGGAGCAGCCAAGGCGTTTGGACTGAAGAAGAATGGAGAGGATCAGTACACCTTATTTAATATAGCCTACGCTCAGTATGCTAAGTTTGATTTCGACTACACCCATCTGATGCAGTTCGACAAGCGCAATGCCCTGGCGCTGCATGCAGGTTTCGGCATAGCCTATCCTTATGGCAACAGCCGAGTGCTGCCTTTCGAAAAACGATATTTTTCGGGTGGAGCCAACTCCGTGCGAGGATGGGGGGTTAGAGAGTTGGGACCAGGAAAGTTCAGAGGTACCGACGGCCGTATTGACTTCATCAACCAGACGGGCGATCTGAAGCTCGATCTCAATGCCGAGTATCGCACGTCATTGTTCTGGAAGTTCCAGGGAGCGTTCTTCGTAGATGCCGGCAACATCTGGACCCTTCGTTCCTACGAAGAGCAGCCCGGCGGGCAGTTCAAGCTGGATGAGTTCTACAAGCAGATAGCCGTGGCTTACGGTTTGGGAATCCGTCTTAACTTCGACTATTTCATCCTGCGTTTCGATATGGGTATGAAAGCCATCAATCCCGCCTACGAGACCGAGCAGGAGCACTGGGCAATCATTCATCCACGACTCAGTCGCGACTTTGCCTTTCACTTCGCAGTGGGCTTCCCATTCTAACCATCCATCTTCCGTTTCTCCTTACCATGGAGAGGCAGAAGTTGGCTTTCTCTGTCAGTCGGGCAACCTTTCCTATGGTGTCCATCTGCAGAAAGTCGGCAACTTTTATTTCTATTGTGGCAAGCGAATCATTGTCTTGCCATTCGATGTCGCCCAGTTCAATCTGGGCGTCTTCGTTTTTAGCACGCAGCGAGTCCACATCTGCCTGATGCACATTGCTGGCAGCAAACCTCAGCCATTTCTCCGATTCGGGTGTGCAGAACCGCAGCGCCTTCTCGAAGTGCCAGTTGTAGTAGTTCACGGCAAAAGAGTCAGCTTCCATACGCAGCTGTTCCTCGTCGCTGAGCTCGTGCTTGCAAGAAGAACCTGCCATCATCATCACGCCGCTCACGGCAGCCAACAGAATCCATCGAAGATAAATTCTTCTTGTTCTCATATCAGTATCTTTTTAAATTAGCTTAAAAACGCCACAAAGGTAAGAAAAAACTTTGTAATTAGAATCTTTTTAGCTAACTTTGCATGAAAATAAAAATTAAGATGCTAAGATTTATTTCCTTCGGCAGCGGAAGTAGTGGCAACTGCTACTATCTTTTTACTGAGACGGATTCACTATTAATAGATGTGGGAGTAGGAATAAGGACACTGAAAAAGCACTTTCATAACTATGGATTGCGCTTCGAGGATGTGCACAACATTCTTATCACCCACGACCATGCCGACCATGTCAAGTCGGTGGGAAGCCTAAGCAATGATTATCACTTGCCTGTTTACACAACTCGTAAGGTGCATAATGGCATTGAGAACAACTATTGTGTCCGCAAGAAGATCAATGGTGCCAATGTGCATGTCGTAGAGAAAGGTGTGCCCTTCACGCTGGGCGAGTTTCGTATCACTCCTTTTGGTGTTCCGCATGATAGTACCGATAATGTGGGCTATCAGGTGGAGTGCGGGGGTGTCACCTTCTGTCTCATCACGGATGTGGGCCATATCACCGACGAGATGAAGGCTTTCATCGGTCGTGCCAATTATCTTGTTTTAGAGGCAAATCATGATGAGGAGATGCTTCTGCAGGGTCCATATCCTCAGTATCTCAAGGAGCGCATTCTCGGACCTAATGGCCATCTGAGCAATACCTCCTGTGGCAAGGCGCTGGCAGAAAATGCCACTGCAGCGCTGCGTCATGTCTGGCTGTGTCATCTCAGCGAGGAGAACAACCATCCCGAGCTTGCCCGCAAGACCATCGAGCAGATACTGCGCAGCTATGGCATAGTGGCAGGAAAAGACTTTATACTGGAGGTGCTCAAGCGTAAGACGCCCAGCGAAATCTATACATTGAAAGTGACAGAGTAATGTCAGGAAGTTAGAGAGAAGTTAGAGAGAAGTTAAAGAAGTTAGCTTCTACAGCCAACGCAAGTACTTTCATTTACCAATGAAGATACTTGCGTTGAACATATAAGCCTTTTGCGTTTTTACCATTCGTTGATCATATGTCTTATTGCAGCAATGGGGTGATGCCACAGCATACGGGGTCCTGCATAGCGCATAGCAGCCTGCATTTGTATTTTTCTTGCAGGCTTATAGCAGTGAATAGGACATTTCTTGCACGTCGGCTTCTTTTCACCAAACTTGCAATGATCCAGTCTGGTGTAGGCATAGTCGAGTAGGGCAGAGCATTCCTCGCAAAGTCCTTCTTTCGTATGTTTCTTACCATGGCAGTATATTTCCACCATTTGGCGAACCGTCTTCTTTTCCTGCTCTATGCGTGTCATGAGACTCCTTTGGCTTTACAGTTTTTGCAGATAGCGGTCGGCTTCGATAGCAGATTTGGCACCAGATCCTGCAGCTACAACTCCCTGACGGTAAACGGGGTCGGCCACATCACCTGCAGCAAAGATACCGGGCAGATTGGTGGTGGCAGTACCTGGAACTACCTTGATGAAGCCCTGCTCGTCGAGGTCGATATGACCCTTGAAAAGTTCGGTGTTGGGCTTATGGCCAATGGCAAGGAAGAAACCGTCGATGGCAATGTCGAAGGCCTCCTCGTTGGGTTCGCCGAGATGACGTACCAGGTGGGCACCCTCAACACCGTTGTCGCCAAAGAGACCTTTGGTGTTGGTTTCGAAGAGTATCTCGATGTTCTCCTTTTCCTTGACTCTCTGCTGCATGATCTCAGCAGCACGCAGGAAAGGCTTTCTCACGATCATATACACCTTCTTGGCGAGACTTGCCAAGTAGAGTGCCTCTTCGCAGGCTGTGTCTCCACCGCCCACAACAGCCACCGTACGCTTGCGATAGAAGAAACCGTCGCAGGTGGCACATGCCGACACACCCTGTCCCTTATACTTCTCCTCGTCTTCAAGCCCCAAGTATTTGGCTGTGGCTCCTGTGGCAATGATGATGGTGTCAGTGGTAAAAGTCTTACCGTCTTCGTCTTCCACGCGATAAGGACGGTTCTCGAAGTCGATGTGGGTGATGCTTCCGTCGCGCATTTCCGTTCCGAATCGTTCAGCCTGGTCACGCATGTCCATCATCATCTGATTGCCGTCCACGCCGTTGGGATAGCCGGGAAAGTTTTCTACGATGGTGGTTGTGGTCAACTGTCCGCCAGGTTGCAAACCGGCATAGAGTACAGGTTTCAGGTCTGCACGACCAGCATATATGGCTGCTGTATAACCAGCAGGTCCGCTTCCGATAATGAGAGTTTTGATATGTTCCATATTTTTTGATTGAGTTTTATTGTATTCCTATTATTTTGTGAGTTTGCAGCGAGAGTTGCCATTCCGGGTGCTGCTTGATGTATTCGATGCAATGCTTCATGATGATGGCGTTCTGCTCAGCGTTGCCGGTGTCGCATGGCTGCAGATACCGGTAGTCGGCCTTCAGATGGCAGCAGTCTACTGGATGCTTGTCGTCGAAAACGAGTTTCAGTTCGTTGGCATGAGGTATGACGACTGCCGCCTGAGTCTCAACAAATGCCGTCTTTGGCGAACAGGTTATCCAGTCTATTCCCTGTGGCAGCAGTTGCGTTCCGTTGGTCTCCACAGCCACATAGTAGCCATCCTGATGCCATGCCTCAATGAGGGCATCGTCGGCCTGCAGAGAGGGCTCTCCTCCCGTCAGCACGATAAACCGGCAATCACCTCCCGTGTGTCTGCATTGCTCCACGATGTCCTGTGCCGTCATCTCCGTATAGTGTGTGAAGTCGGTATCGCAGAATGGGCACGACAGGTTACACCCGCTCATTCTTACGAAGACGGCAGGTCTGCCAGTCCATCTTCCTTCACCCTGTAGCGAGTAGAAAATCTCGTTGACTCTGTAAGTTTTCATTCTTTGTTATGTGTGAATATCTGAAGTCTGTCTGTGTTACTTGACGAGGAACTCTATTCCCTTTATCTTGTTCTCGTCGATAACGGTAGCTGTGTTTCCGAAGCTTTCCTGGATAGTGACCTTATAACAAGTGTCAAACTGTTCGACAATCCATTTACCGATATTCTCGGCAGTAGGATTGAAGTCGAATATCTCGTTGAGGTTGGCATGATCCATCTTGCTGTGTATGGTTTTCTTGATGTGAGTGAAGTCTTCCACCATTCCGTCCTCGTTCAGTTTGTCCCTGCTGACGAGGAATATTTCTATCTGCCAGTTGTGTCCATGCATGCGGCTGCACTTGCTCTCGTAGCTGAGCTGGAGCGAGTGGGCTGCGGATATTTCTAACTTTTTGGAAATACAGTATATCATATCTTGCTTCGTAAAAATAATCTTATAATCTTTGCAAAGATACATCAATTCGGTAAAATATCAAAATAAATGTGTGATTTAATTTTGTTAATAGCCTGATTTTGTCAAATCTTCATGACAATGAATAAAAATAGTATCAATCTTTTCGTTACCTCAGAATTTTGCAGTAACTTTGCAAAGTTAAGCAGAAATAAGCAGAAAAAGATACGCAAACCATATGAATAATATTAAGAAAATAGTCCTTACGGGCGGTCCTTGCGCAGGCAAGACAACAGCATTAGTACGCATCATAGAGCATTTCTCTGGATTGGGTTACAAGGTATTCACCATTCCCGAGGTACCTACCATGTTTACCCAGGCAGGTATGAACTATCTTACCGACAACGCCAAGTTCTTCTATGAGGGCGAGAAGGCGACGCTCCAGATTCAGTTGGCATTGGAAGACAGCATGATGCGCATGGCACAGACGATAGACAAGCCAGTCATCATCGTTTGCGACCGTGGTGCTATGGATATCTCTTCGTATCTCACTCCCGAGCTTTGGGACCGTATCATCGGAGAGTTGGGTTATACCACAGCCCAATTGCGCGATGAGCGTTACGATGCCGTGCTTCATCTTGTTTCAGCAGCCGATGGCGCCGAGCAGTTTTATACCACGAGCAACAATGCCCAGCGCTTGGAGCGTGCCGACGAACATGGTTTGCAGATAGCCCGCGAACTCGACAAGAAGGTTATCAGTGCCTGGACGGGTCATTCTCATCTGCGTGTCATCAACAACCACGACGACTTCAACAACAAGTTGAACCGTGTTCTCAAGGAGATCAGCAATGTGCTGGGTATTCCTCAGCCCGTGGAGGAGGAGCGCAAGTACATTGTCGAGGTGACGGGCGATGTGGCAGGAAGTATCGACAGCGACATCGTTCAGACTTACCTTACCACCGAACCTGGTTGTGAGGTACGTCTTCGCAAGCGTGTCTTCGAGGGCAAGACAGTGTATGTTCATACCACCAAGAAGTTGCTTTCTTCCAACGAGCAGATAGAGACGGAGCGCCAGATAGGTAAGAATCTCTATGAGTCCATGCTTCAGCAGGCCGATCCTTATCGTGTCACCATCCGCAAGCATCGCAAGAGTTTCATCTGGAAGGGTCAGTACTTCGAGTTGGATTCTTTCGAGTCTCCCGCTCCAGGATTAGTCATTCTCGAGACCAAGGGCATTGCGAAGCATGAGAGTGTCAAGTTTCCTCCCTTCATCCATGTGAAAGAGGATATCACAGGCAATACACAATATTATAATTACAATATCGCGTTAAGGAAGTAATTTTCTTGTTTTTTTGAGAAGTCATCTTTTTGAGAAGATAAAGAAGTTAAGAGAAGTTATCACTCCTTTCGGTCGTTCAGGAAGTTAAGGGACAACAGCCTTATTGTTAGAGTCCCTTGCTGCTGATATTTTTTTAGTCAAGAATTAGAGAATTAGAGATTCATTCCTGCTGTTCTGAATTAACACGAACAACGAGAATAGGGTGGCTAAAGCCACCCTTGCTGCTGACTCCCTGCTGCAAGAATTCTAAATGCACAGCATCATCAAGCAGCCCGTAAGCGATTTATATCCATGCGGTCGCATACCGCAAAATGCAGCTCTGCTGCTGGCGAGACCTCTGATGGTCCGCCAACCTTATAGCGAAGCGGTTTGAGCACCGAGTAGGGCGGTTGGCACATCCCCTGTCCCCTGAGGGGAAAGGGGCTTGGGGAAAGAGGTGGAGCCCTCTTTAATGGTAAAGAGGGACGGGGTGATTTTAGAAAAAAGCCCTCATTAAGGGTAAGGGAGGACTGGTGGGTTTTCGAAAAGTTCTTAAGGCTAAAGGAAAAACTTGTGGGTTTTCGAAAAAATCGAAAACTGTGGGCTTACGAAAAACATCTTAAGGCAAATTGAAGATAGATGGTGAGTTTCGAGAAACAAAAACCTCGTTTCTCTAAAGGAAAAAGAGAAACGAGGTTTCATTATCACTGTTACATTGGGAACAATCCGAAGAGTTCAGCGTCGATTTGATCCGTCACTTTGCGGAAATCCTCAGGATTTTCCTCAAAGTGCAAGTTGTCGCCATCAACGATGATCAGCTTCCCTTTATACCCCTTGATCCATTCCTCGTAGCGGTCGTTGAGCCCCTGCAGATAATCAATTCGGATACTCTTCTCGAAGTCACGTCCACGCTTCTCGATATGACTCACGAGCGTAGGGATACTGCTGCGGATGTATATCATCAGGTCGGGCAGTTTCACCAGACTGATCATCAGGTCGAAGAGATCTGTATAGTTGGCGAAGTCCCGGTCGCTCATCAGTCCCTTGTCATGCAGGTTGGGTGCGAAAATCTTCGCGTCCTCGAAGATAGTACGGTCCTGAATGATGGTTTCCTTGTTCTGTGCTATTTCCACCACGTCGTGGAAGCGCTTGTTGAGGAAATATATCTGCAGATTGAACGACCATCTTTTCATGTCCTCGTAGTAGTCAGCGAGGTAAGGGTTGTTGTCCACAGGTTCGAAGTTAGGCTTCCAACCGTAACGTTTACTGAGTAGTTTGGTGAGCGTAGTCTTTCCGCTTCCTATGTTGCCTGCTATAGCTATATGCATTTCTTTATTTATTTTTTTATGATGGTTATTATTTATCTTTCCTCCTCTTTTTTCGAGAAGAGTCCGAAGAGTTGCGAGTCTATTTTGTCGATGATTTCGCCAAACTCCCTGGGGTTGTGTTCGAAGTCGAGGTTATCCACCTCTATGACCAGCACCTTACCCTTGTACTTCTTGTATATAAACTCATCGTACAGGTTGTTGATGCCCTGCAGATAGTCGATGGGCATCTGCTGCTCGTAGTCGCGTCCCCGCTTCTGAATGTTCTTTACTAAGTGCGGAACCGAAGCTCTCAGATACACCATGAGTTCAGGCATTTTAATCACCTTCATCATCGAGTCGAAGAGTCCCATATAGGTATCGTAGTCCCGCTCGTCCATGTTTCCCATATTCTTGTTGTTGGTAGCGAAAACATACACACCCTCAAAGATGGTCCTGTCCTGTATGATGGTCTCCTTGCTCTTTTCTATCTCCAACAGGTTTTTGAAGCGCTGTTTCAGGAAATACACCTCCAGGTTGAGCGCCCATCTCGAGATGTCCTTGTAGTAATCGTCGATGTATGGGTTATCATCTACAGGCTCCAGAAATTTCTTCCATCCATAATGCTTTGCGAGCATATTGGTGAGTGTCGTCTTTCCGCTGCCGATGTTGCCAGCTATTGCTATGTACATGTTATGTTGTTATAAGTATATTATCAATCCGTTGTTATGATTCTTTCGTAAACTGCTCCACGAACTGGTCTTCCGTGATGATAGGAATGCCCAACTGCTGCGCCTTCCTGTTCTTGGTGCTTGCCGAGGCAGCATCGTTGTTGATCAGGAAGGACGTGCTCTTGCTCACACTTCCCGTCACCTTACCGCCCTGTTGCTCGATGTAAGCCTTCAGCTCGTTGCGGTTCTTGTAGTGGTGCACGTCGCCCGTCACCACGAAGGTCAGTCCCTCGCACATCGAGCCCTTCTCCTGAGGCTCCTCCTCCCTGATGTCGAGTTCCTTCAGGAGTCGCTGCACCTTACCGAAGTTCTTGTCGTCGCGGAAGAAGCCGATAAACTTGGCACTCTTCTCCGGTCCGATACCCTCGATGCTTGCCAGCTCGTCGTCGAAGAGAGCCGTGCGTGCCACCTCGATGAGCTTTGCCACCGGATATTCAGCCAGCAGTCTCTTCGCCACATCTCCGCCACACAGCGGAATGCTGAGCGCATAGAGCAGATGACGACCGTCGGTGGTACGGCTCTTCTCGATGCTTTCCAAGAGGTTGTGCACCGACTTGCGGCCGAACCCCTCGAAGGTAGCTATCTGGTGGCTGTATTGCGACAGATGATAGAAGTCGGCATATTCGTGGATGAAACCGCAGTTGATAAATCGCGAAACCGTCTGTTCCGAGATACCCTCGATGTTGATACCCTCCTTGCTCACGAACCGCGAGAACTTCTTCAGCTGCTTGGCCGTACAGTCGGGGTTGGTGCAGTGCAGCGTCTTCGTTCCGCTCTCACTCTCCGTCACCACCGCCTGTGCACCACATACAGGGCACACCTCAGGCACCTCGAGCACACCCACCTTCTCAGTGATGCGAATCACCTTCGGTATAATCTTGTTGGCCTTGATCACCTGCAGACGCGTACCCTTGCCACCGATGCCCAGACGCTCACACTCACTGATGTTACAGAGCGAGGCACGCTGCACGGTAGTACCCTCCAACTCCACAGGCGTGAAGACTGCCACGGGCGAAATCGTATTAGCTGCACACGACCATTCAATATGGTCCAGGGTAGTGTCGGCATGCGTGTCCTGCCATTTGAAGGCATAGCCCGCACGTGTAGCATGATGGCCTGTCACCGACCCCGTAGCAGCATACGCCGTATCATCGTAGGCTATCACCAGACCGTCGACAGGGAAGGGAAACACCTTGTTCGTCACCTTGTGGGTGAAGAGGTCCACCATCGCCTGGATATTCTCAGCAGTAGGGTGGTCAATGCGTTCGCGCTCCACTGGGTTGAAGCCCAGCGAAACCAGGAAGTCCATCCTCTCGCCCCACGAAGTGATGTCGTGCTCCGTATATACTAAGGTAAAGGGAATCCACTGCAGATGTCGTGGCTTCACCTCCTCGATGTCCTTCAGAGCCAGCGACCCCGAAGCCAGGTTGCGTGGATTAGCAAAGTCGCCCTCCGTCTCCAACACAAATCGCTCGAAGTCAGGATAGGAGATCACCGCCTCGCCACGAATCACCAAGTGTCCCATCTCGTCTATCTGTTGAGTAATACCCGCGATGGCAGGCGCCAGATGAGTGAGGTTGGTACCGATGTGCCCGTTGCCACGAGTCACCACCTTGGTCAGCCTACCGTTGTCGTAGGTCACGACGAGAGTCAGACCGTCCAGTTTCCACGACAGCCAGATACACCTTCCGTCAGCCCATTTCACCAGTTCTGCTACACTCTTCGTCTTGGCAAGCGACAGGGCAGGGAACTCATGTTCCTCCTTCTGTCCCGCCACGTTGTCTTCCGACACCTTAGCAGTAGGCGAGTCGGACAGGGTGATCCCCGTTTCCTCCTCCATCAGTTTCAGCCGGTCGAACAGAGCGTCCCATTCGTAGTCGCTCATCAGTTCCCCCTTACCGTTATAGTAAGCCTCCGAGGCCTGGTTCAGTTTATCCACCCATTGCCTCATCAGCATTTCTTGCTGTGTCATATATATTATTTTATTTTATTATCTCAAGTTCAGAAGTTATATAAGTCCACGACTTTCGCCAATGTCCATCGCCCGAAGCACGAATGCAAGCCCCATGCAACCAGCACGCCCTGAAAGGGCAGAAGCTCTTAGCCCAGGGCAGCGCCCTGGGTTGTAATCCCAATGGGCAATGCGCCCTGTAAGGGCAAAAGCTTTAAAAGCTCATAACTCCCCTTGGAGAAATCATTGCCCACTAAAGCACTTGTCTTAACTCCTGTGAAACCTCCTTTGAAATCACCTCCACATTGTTTTTGCAAAAATAGGAAATAGTTTTCAATTAGCCAAACATTCTTACTCTTTTCACTGATTTCTTAATAAATATTTGGCAGTCTCATAGAAAAGCCATACCTTTGTCGAGTCTAAGAATTTCAATTCAAATAACACAAAGACTTATGTTCCGACTGAAGACATTAACGATATTAGGCAGCAAGGCCGAGCTATCCACCCTCCCCGAGGGCAAGCTGCTCATCAATACGATCAACGCCCATTCCTACAACACAGCCCTGAAGGATACCCTCTTTGCCGAGGCCCTGTCGTGTGGCGACGTACTCATCCCCGACGGAGTGAGCATCGTGAAAGCCTGCCGATGGATAGGAGCGAAATCGCAGCCTCGTGAGCGCATCGCAGGCTGGGATCTCTTCGACTACGAGATGAACCGTCTTGAACGTGAGAGTGAAGCATCAACCGCCAAAGGCGAAAGTCCTAAGACAGTGATGTTTATGGGAAGTTCCCAGAAAGTACTCGACCTGATAGTGAAGCGAGCCGCCGAGGTATATCCCCATCTCAAGGTAGCCACCTATTCACCCCCTTACAAGCCCGAGTTCACCGACGAGGACAATCGCGCCATCATCACCGCCATCCATGCCTCCAATCCCGACCTGCTGTGGATAGGCATGACAGCTCCGAAGCAAGAGAAGTGGACCTATTCCCACTGGTCAGAGCTCGACATCCACTGTCATGTAGGCACCATCGGAGCCGTCTTCGACTTCTTTGCCGGCACCGTAGCGCGTGCCCCCTTATGGTGGCAGAACCACGGTCTCGAATGGCTCTATCGTCTCCTGAAAGAGCCCCGTCGCATGTGGCGTCGTTACATCCTCGGCAACACCCTCTTCCTTAAGAACATGTTGACCGAGAAACTCTCCAAATAACCCTTGGCAGCAATCACCAGCCCCCAGCAAGCATCGAGTGAGCACTCAGCATGAGCAGCAAGCATCGGGCATCACGCAAGCACTCAGCAAGCATCAAGCATCGGGCAAGCAGCAGCATGAGCAGCAAGCATCGGGCAAGCACCCCGCAACCAAGTCCTTGAGTGAAAGCGGGTTCATCCCCGCACAAAAAACCGCAGCTCCGCTGCTGGCGAAGACCTCTGATGGTCCGCCAACCTTATAGCGAAGCGGTTTGAGCACCGAGTAGGGCGGTTGGCACATCCCCTGTCCCCTGAGGGGAAAGGGGCTTGGGGAAAGCGGTGGAGCCCTCTTTAATGGTGAGGGCACTGAAAAAGATGCCTATTTTTGGAAAAACGAATGAAAATGCTGTCAGT
>CAVACC010000071.1:0-16935 GCA_963587495.1 Clostridia bacterium
TGAAAAAACACAACCCTCTTAAAAATAACTGAGACAACTGAGACTGAGACGGAAGACAACTCAGCTTCTTCTCTAAAAGGCTAATAATTAGCTATTTACCAAGAAGTAAAAAGGTAACTATGAAGTATGACATCTCAAAAAAGACCGCTCCAAAGGTGGTAAAACTGGGAAAAATGAACGAAAATAGTGCCATTTTTGCTCTCACAGGCATCAAAATCCATGCACGAACCTATCGTTCCGATGATTTTCCCTGCTCTCGAAGCGCACGTAATTGGAGCCAAATTCATGTATCCTGACCTCATTTGGAAGGAATTATGCGGCATGAAGGGCAATCTCGCAGCAGATTTGGGCTGTAATAATGAGCATTTACGTATATAACTGAAGCAATCTCCCATCACATTCTTGCCTATTTGAGATGTCGTAACGATGCTTTGCGATTCAAAAAGGCATCAAAAATCACTTTCCTAATTGGAGAAAAATAATTCCCCAGTAGGGAAAATAAAAAGTTGGTCTTATTACTTCCTTTTAATGAGCAATCGTATAAAGAAAGGGAAGTAATATGACCAACTTTTAGGCATGATTCCTTATCTCGATTCAGACAAAACAGAAAAAAGTAAGTGATATATTTGGCAGAATAAGGGTTTTGTGTTAATTTTGCAAGATAAAAAGGCAGTTATATTGGACAAGAAGAAATGTTTTGAACGGTTTTACAGGGAGAATTATGAGCAATTCTTCCATTTCGCATATCGTTACCTCAATGACGAGGAAGCGTGCCGTGACATTGTGTCCAATGCTTTCGAATATGCCTGGAGCAATTATGAGCGCGAGGATGTGCCCGACTGGAAACTTTTCCTTTTGTCGTATATTCGTCATAAAAGTCTCGATTACATTCGCCATGTTCAGGTGCACAACCGCTTTGTCAGAGCGCGGCTCCAGATGGATGAGGATTTTTCTGATGCCGACCTCTTGGAACGCGAGGAACGCATAGCTCAGATAAGTCACTATTTGGGGAAGTTACCCCCCCGTACTCGTCTTATCTTTCAGGAATGCTTCATCAACGGGCGCAAGTACAAGGAAGTGGGCGAGGAACTCGATATTACCGACCATGCGGTGAAGAAACATATCATGAAGGCATTGAAATTCCTACGTGATTGCGTTAAAAAAAACAAATAAAAATATCCAAAGAAAACTTAGGAACGTTATATTGTCGGAAAAAGACGTAAACGGAACGTATAAGTAACTATATATGTAAATAAAACAATATATGGAAACAGAGGAGAAGAAAGACTTGGAAAAAGAAATCGACGATGCGCTGCGATTCCTTGAGGAGGATGAGGCTCTGTCGGCTTCCGACATCGAGAATATGATGGCGGATGCAGAGGCGCGTGCTGTCGTTTCCGACCTGCTCGACAGCAAGCAGGCTGTCCGTAAGGCTTCTTCTCGTCCGTTGTGTCCTGATGTGGATAGCGAGTGGAAACAGTTTGCTGCCAGTTATACTGCCGAGCCTGAATGTCCTGTCGATTCCGAGCACACTGTAGAGAACAAGTATCCTCGTCGTGCCGTCTTGATGGGTGCCGTGATAGGTGTTGCTGCTTCGTTGCTCTTGGTGTTTGCCTTCTCTTGGTTGAACCGTACGGAAGAGAATCCTTATCATGATGGCCGACTTGTATTCGAGGCGCAGGACAGTCCACAGGAAATCACTTTGCAGTCGGGTGATGGCGATGCAGTAACCATCGATGAGCATTTCAGCGACAAGACAAAGCGTGTTTCCCTGGTTTCTGCCAATGAGAAGATGGTATTGAACTATCGTGACAGCAGTCAGACGGGCAAGTTGGCAAAGCCTTCTGTCATTCAGCTTCTCACCACTCCTATAGGCAAGGACTTCAAGGTGGTTTTGGCCGATGGCACTCAGGTGTGGATCAATGCCGACAGTCGTCTGGAATATCCTTCACGTTTTGAGGGCAACCGACGCGTGGTGAAGCTGGATGGTGAAGCTTATTTTGCTGTAGCCAAGGATGCTGCTCATCCTTTTATCGTTCAGACCGACAACATGGAAACCCGTGTGTTGGGAACCAAGTTCAATGTTTGTGGCTTCCAGGGCAAGGACACGCGCATAACTCTTATCGAGGGCAGCGTGATAGCCACCAATCGCAAGACCCGTCAGCAGGTAAAGATGTTGCCGGGCGAGGAAGTCGTGGTTACTGCTGAAGGAAAAACTCAGAAGAATTCCGTCGATGTCGATGGCTATGTGTATTGGCAGGAAGGCTTCTTCTATTTCGACAACCAGCCTTTGGTCGACATTATGCAGAGCTTGGGCCGTTGGTATAATGTCAACGTCATTTTTGCCAACAAGAAAGCCGAGAACTATCGTTTTCATTACCTTTGCGACCGCAAGGGCGGCATCGATCATGCCATTACTTTGCTCAACCGCATGCGCAAGCTTCACATCGTGCGCAAGGGTGATACGGTGATAGTGAAATGAAAGGTTTTTGTTGCAAAAACAAAGAAAATATTATCAAAATTGCACTTTTTTATTAAAAAGTAAAACTTTTCGGTACCCTTTTCTCCTTTTCAAACGATAATCTGTTAAATGCAATTTATATAAGATCAAATTTAACTGTTAGTAGTATGAAAAGAAAGGTAATGCTTATCGGTTTCTGCTTGACATTGCTTGCCATGGGGCTGCCACAGGATGTGGGAGCACAGAACAATGGAAGAGTCATCAAGATGGAAATCAAGGAAGAGCGCTTGACTGATGCACTCAAGCACCTCGAGAAAGTTTCGGGTTATAAGATTCTTTTTTCTTATGACGACATGAACCGTTTCAAGGTGAGCAACAAGGTCATCAAGACCCATGACATCAGACATGCGCTGAATGTGCTCATCTCCTCCAATCCTATCGAATATCAGATAGACGGACAGTATGTCAATGTTTTCCTTAAGGAAACGGTCAGCCGCACGGGTGCTGCTCAGCCTCGCATGCAGCAGGCTGATCATGAGGTGGAATACAGCGGACGTGTCATCGACGCCACACATCAGCCGGTTATCGGAGCCACCGTACTGGTGAAGGGCACAGGTAAGGGAGTTGCCACTGATGAGAATGGACATTTCTCCATCGCCATGCCTAAGGGCCATCAGGTAGTGCTCCAGTTTTCTTATGTAGGTATGAAGACTGCGACCCGTACTTTGAGCGGCTCGCACGATGAGCGGGGAATTACTGTGGTGATGGCCGAGTCGGCCACACTCTCCGAGGTTGTAGTCAATGGTATTTACACTCGCAAAGCCGAGAGCTTTACCGGTGCAGCTACTACTGTTGCTGGCAGCGACCTGCGCCGTGTGAGCAATCAGAATGTGCTTCAGAGTTTGAAGAATCTTGACCCCACGGTTTATATTGCGGATAATCTGACAGCGGGTTCCGATCCTAACTCTACTCCAGCCATGTCGATGCGTGGTACGTCCAGTTTCCCTACCGAGACCACTTCGCTGAAGAGTACTTATCAGAACCAGCCCAATGAACCTCTTTTCATCCTCGACGGTTTTGAGACTACTGCTGAGCGTGTGAAAGACCTCGACATGAATCGTGTGGAGAGTGTTACCATCCTGAAGGACGCCTCTGCCAAGGCCCTTTACGGCAGTAAAGCCGCCAATGGTGTTATTGTCATCGAGACAAAGCGTTTGGCTGGCACCGAGGCACGCATTACTTATAATGGCAGTATTGACCTCGAAATGCCCGACCTTACCAGCTACGACATGACCAATGCTCTTGAGAAGTTGCAGGTGGAGAAGAACGAAGGCATCTACGATGTGAATTCAGCTTACTATGGTGGAAGTGGAAGTGTCACTCAACAACAGGAGCTTACTGCCCTTTACAACCAGCGTTACAAGTTGGCGCTTGAGGGGTTGAACACCAACTGGATGGCAAAGCCTTTGCGCACAGGTGTAGGATAGAAGCACAATATCAATATTGAATTAGGCGACGCACGCAATCTTCGCGGAGTGCTCAACTTCACTTACAACGACGTGGAGGGTGTCATGAAGGGCTCCAACCGTCGCAATATATCAGGTGACGTAAGCCTCTCTTATCGTCGCAAGAATCTTCTGTTTAAGAATATTCTCAGTGTGATTTCCAATCACAGTTCCGACTCGCCCTACGGTTCTTTCTCCGACTACGTGAAGATGAACCCATACTGGCAGGCGGTAGACAGCAAGGGCAATGTGCTGCGTTGGGCAGAGGTGAGCAACAGCGTCATTTCCAATGGTGCCAATGCTATTGCCAACCCTCTGTATGATGCCACTATCGGTACGAGTTTCAAATCATCCTACCAGCAGTTTACTAACAACTTCTACGCTGAATGGACAATTATCCCTGATCTGAAGACTACTCTCCGTATAGGAGCTCAGCAGAAGCGTAACGATGTTGACGAGTATTATCCTGCCAACCACTCTCGCTTTGCCACTTATACAAAGGGCACTTCTCTGTGGAACCGTCGAGGTCTCTACGTGATGGAGAATGGTAAGCAGACCCAGCTCAGCGGCGACCTCAACGTCAACTACAACCACTCCTTTGGCAAGCATCATGTGTTTGGCAATGCGGGCTATTTTGTTTCCGAAACCAAGTATCAGGCTTATCAGCATCGTGCCGAGGGCTTTGGCAACGAGTCGGCTGCCGACATCACCTTCGCCCACCAGTATGCCGAGGGAACCACTCCTACAGGTTATGCTTCTATCAACCGTGAGATGAGTTTCCTCTTGGCAGCCTCTTACGACTACGATAACCGTTACCTCGTCGATCTGACCGAGCGCGAGAGCGCCTCTTCGCTCTATGGTTCAGACAAACGATGGGCCAACAGCTGGTCTGTGGGCTTGGGTTGGAATGTTCACAATGAGCCTTTGCTCAAGAGTGCCAAGTGGCTCCAGCTGCTGAAGATTCGTGGCAGCGTTGGTCTCACCGGTAATCAGAACTTTGCCACCAACGAGGCCATTGCCACCTATCGTTATTATACAGGTATGACCTACGAAGGTCTTACCGGAGCTTACCTCAACGCCATGCCAAATCCTGGTTTGATGTGGGAGCAGAAGAAAGATTACAACGTAGGTTTCGATTTCCGTGCATTCGGCTTGTCGCTTTCTTTCGACTACTATAGTGCCGACACCAAGAATATGCTCACCAGCGTAAGCATTCCTACCTCTACAGGTTTCAGTACGGTGAAGGACAATCTCGGACTGGTTCGCAACCAAGGAGTCGAAATCAAAGCCAACTACACTCCTTGGCAGACCAAGGATGGATTCGTGTCGGTTTATGGTTCTTTTGTCTACACCAAAAACCGTATCGTTCACCTTTCTGAGAGCATGCGCGAATACAATAATCGTATGTTGACTCTTGCCGAAAACGAGAAACAGACAGCTCCTGTACTCATGTATCAGGACGGTTTGTCGATGAATACTATCTGGGCAGTTCCTTCTGCAGGCATTGACCCACAGACAGGTGAGGAAATCTATATCAAGAAGGATGGAACCTACACCTATACTTATGACTCTTCCGACATGGTGGCAGCAGGCGACGCCACGCCTAAGTATCGTGGCAACTTCGGTTTCAATGCCGAGTACAAGGGTATTGGTCTTACCGCCACTTGCACCTATCTGGCTGGCGGACAGATGTACAACTCAACTTTGGTGGACCGTGTAGAAGATGCCGACATGATTTACAACGTAGACCGACGAGTGCTGACAGGTCGTTGGCAGAAACCAGGCGACATTACCCAGTACAAGGGATACAGTTCTAAGACAACGACACGTGCCACAACTCGCTTCGTACAAGACCGCAACGAGCTCACACTCTCTTCCATCAGCGCTTACTACGAGTTCCCTAAGTTTATATACTCCAAACTCTACATGCAGCGTCTGCGTTTTGCCGTTTATCTCAACGACGTAGCCACCTTCTCTTCCATTAAGGTTGAGCGTGGTACAAGCTACCCATTCGCACGCTCTTTGTCATTTGCATTATCAGCAACATTCTAAATCATTCAGACAGCTATGAAACTATATAAAGTATTAACAGTAGCATTGTTGGGAGGCTTGCTCACCACAAGCTGCAGCGACTGGTTTGACGTTACTTCCAGCAACGAGATTCGAGAGGACGACCATTACAGCAAGGACTCCGGATTCAAACAGACCTTGGTGGGCTGCTATTTGGCGATGAGCGAAGAGGCTCTCTATGGCATGAACCTGTCGTGGTACATGCCCGACCTTATGGCCAACCAGACACGTTCCTACGCCAACTACAGCACAAGTGCAGCGGCGAGTGAACTGCAGGCTCATAAGTACAACACCACCTACACAAAGCCATTGGTTGAGTCGGTGTGGACTTCTGCCTATAGTGTCATCGTCAATGCCAATGAGGCTTTACTCAAGATAGATGGTCGCAAGGATGCGATGGACGACATCAACTATCACGTCATCAAGGGAGAGTTGTTGGCAGTTCGTGCCCTCATGCACTTCCAGCTGTTGCGCCTCTATGGTTACGGCAACTGGGCAGAACGCAAGGCTGAACTCGATGCCAAGAAGACCATTCCTTATGTCACCACCGTCAACAAGAACATCACCGAGCAGGCTACAGGTGCCGAGATGTTTGCTCATCTCACCTCCGATCTTACTAATGCGCTCGATCTGTTGAAGGACTACGACCCTGTATGTGGTACTCACGATGCGGCATTCTATGCCAATGTCAACGACGACGGATTTTATTCCACCCGCAACAATCGTCTCAACTATTATGCTGTCAAGGCTCTCTTGGCACAGGTGTATATGTGGGAAGGAAGCAGCGAGAGTCTTGCCAAGGCTCTTCCTATTTGCGAGGAACTTATCGGCAAGTTGGCTGATGGTGTAAGCATTCGTTTCGACAACAGCAACACCTTCTTGCTCACACTCTCTGACCCCGGCACTCTCAACAAGCAGAATGCCAGTTTGGTAAACGAGGCTCTTTTTGCTGTGAGCATCAATAACCTCGACCAAAAGATGAGCAACTACATCAACCCAGTTTATGCATCGACCGACTACAATGCCATCTATCTTAAAGCAGATCAGATGACTGATATTTATGGCGCCGACGATGCTTCGCTCGACGTACGTGCCACGGTGCTGTTGTCGCAGAATCTCAATGGCGACGACCAGGGCTACGTTCCTGTCAAGCTCTATCAGAAGAACCTCGGAACTTACTATTCTGGCAAAGTTCCGGTTATCCGTCTGCCCGAGATCTACTATATGGCTGCTGAGTGTTATGCAGCCAAGGGAAATGCTCAGAAAGCACTCGACTTGCTCAACGTGGTAAGAGAGAAGCGTGGTCTCTACGATGCACTCGTCCTTCCTGATGATGCTTCAGCACAGGTTCCCTTTGCCCAGCAACAGATTGCTGCCGAGTATCGCAAGGAATTCCTTGGAGAGGGTGAAATATTCTACTACTATAAGCGTACGGGTGCAGAAGCCATCCCTAACCACGAGAATATGACCGACGCCGACTACCTGTTGCCTTATCCGGATATGGAGACTTCGGCAGGTCGTGTACAATAACTCAAATAACAACCATCTAAAAACAGCATACAAGATGAAAAAAATATATAGCATATTGGCACTCGGTGCTCTTCTTGCGCTCTCTTCTTGCAGCAAGGACGACATCTCCACCTACAGCGAGCAGGAGGCAGGTGTGCGCTTCCTTGCCACCAAGTTGAGCATGGCCGAGGACGAGTTGGGAGGTTCTGCCTATAGCCCTTCCGACCAGATACTTTATGAAACCTATTCGTTTATCGACAATCCCATGGACGACAGTCATGAGTACGATATTCCTGTGGCTCTGATAGGTATGACATCAAAGGTTGACCGTAAAGTGGGCTGCGAGGTTCTCGAAACCTCTACAGCGCCAGAGGGCTCTTACGAGATTGTAGAGGCGGTTATTCCTGCTGGAGAGATGTATGGACACATCCGTGTGAAGGTTTTCAACAGCGAAGACCTTAACACCAATACCTATGAACTCGACCTCTGTATCATTGATAGTGAGGATCTTACTGCTGGTCCTCAAGCTTATGTTAAGGCGCATTTCTCTTGGAATAGCCAGATACCAGAGCCTCCTCATCCCAACTTGGTGCGCACATATAATATGCTCATCAAGGGATTGAGTAACTTTGTATCTACCAGCAAGGCTTGCTACAGTCCTAATGCCATGCGTGCCATTGTGGGTGCCACAGGCTGGGACGACTGGGACAGCTATGAGGTGCATGGAGCTAAGTATAACAATCCTATTACTTACAAGAGTTACAAATATCTGCCCCGTTATTCTTGGATTTATGCCGACAATTCCTATAAGGGTTATGCTGCCAAACTGAAAGACTGGCTCAAGGCTTATGAGGAGTCTCATGGCGAGCCTCTCCTTCATGATGCAGGCTCTCTGAAGGGCAAACCTGTTCAGGCACGTGAATTTTAACTCATAAAACAGAAAAGACAATGAAGAAAAATCGTATATTTTCTATGCTCTTAGGAGTTGTAACTATCCTCTCGATGGCTTCTTGCTACGATGATGACAGCTCCTTAGCTTCAGGCAAGTTGCCCAGTGTCAGCATCACTACTGCCGATGATGCTTCTACTTACTATGTGAGTTACCTCGACGAGCTCAATGTCACGCCCATAGTCAACCGAGGCACAGAGGGCGATGATGAGGGACTGACCTATAAGTGGGAAATCACGGAGCAGCCTAAAGACAACAATGCCGACTGGATAGAATTGGGAACCGAGCGCGACCTCCATGCCGTGATGAACAATGATGTGTCCACACAGCCTTATTATCTGCGTTATACGGTTACCGACACCAAGAACGCCGGTCTGCAGTACACCAAACTTTGGAAGGTGATTATCCAGAGCGCCTTCCTCGATGGTATTGTCGTTTCCGACACCAAGGACGGTTCCACATCCGACCTTAACCTCATCATGAGTCGTAACCTCACCACCAATTATGGTGACAAGGCTGATAAGGTGACTTACGGCATCATAGCCAAAGCCAAGGGTGAGCCTTTCGATAAGCTGATGACGAGCCTTACCTATAATTCACAGGGCAAACTCGTGTTTACGCATATCAATAATCTCTGGGCGGTGACTTCTGATGGCGATGCAGCTCTTTTCAATACCGAGAAATATGAGCAGACAGCCCGTCTGTCTGAGGGAGGTATCCTGACTTATCGTCCCGATGGTGTCAAGGCACTTGGCGTATTCTCTACTAATGGTCAGTTCATCTTCCTGAACACCAATAAGTATCTGTACTCCGTCAACTCTACCAATGCCAGCAACTTTGGATGGTATGATGCTGCGGGTAGTCAGTATTCCATCAGCAATGGAGTTGTGATGACTGCCACCTCGGCAAGTGTTTATTATCAATGTGTGATGTGGTATGATGCCGAGCAAGGTAAGTTTATCTACGCCAGTGGCGGCACCTCCGTTTCCTATGGTGATGATTTGGCTGCCAACGACTTCTTCGATCCTGCCGATGCGCCCGGTCTTACAGCCGTTGCTGCCGGACAGACCACCGATGGTTCTATTCCTGCCTTTGTGATGAAGAATACTACTACGGGCAACTACAGCATCTATACCTTCGTGCGCTATGAGGAGGGGGAATACGAGTATGACGATGACTGGAACATCATTGGTACCATCAAACCCGAGGTTCCTGCTTCTGCCCGTATGCGTTACGACATTCCCGAGGCTGGTAAGGCTCTCCTCGATCAGGCTGTGAGTGTGTTCTTTGCAGCCGATCAGTCTATCCTCTATGTGGCTACTCCTACAGGAATCTATGCCCTCAACTTTGCCGGCTCTTCTGTTGTCGTCAACACTGTGCCTGTGTTTACTCCTGCAGCTGGCGAGACCATAGCCAAGGCCAAACTCTACTGTCAGGGTGCCTATATGCAAGACTACAGCGCAGTGGGCAATGTCGATGAAGGTTACACTGTTCCCGAGTTGCCATTCAATAAGAAGGCTGTCGTAGTAGCGACCCAGAGCGACACTTATGCAGGCAAGATTTCTGTTGTGCCTATGACGCAGATTGGTACAGGTAAGTTGGATGCATCTTCTGCGCTTATCTATACTGGTTTTGGTAAGATTCTCGATTTCTGCACAACAGGCTATTAATTCAATACTCAATTACAACAACCACTACAATCAATAATGGACAAGAGAAAATTAGTAATACTACCTATGATAGTGCTTTGCCTCGCAAGCTTTGCGGGTGCATGGCACCCTCATTTGCTTTTCTGGAAGAAGAAAAAGAAGGCTGCTGTTACCGATACGGTAGCCAAGAAAACTGAGTACGAGAAATTGTTCAACAAGCAGCACAAGGTGGTGCGTGGCTTTATCACCCTTCATCAAATAGATGGTAAGGTTTACTTCGAGCTGCCTGTTACGCTGTTGGGTAAGGACATGCTCATCGGTTCTACCGTCACCAATGTGTCCGACAACGGCAATGCCATCGTGGGCTCCAAGCCTAACGAGCCTCTTTTGGTCAAGTTTACCCGCAACAAGACCCATGTGCAGTTGCGCGAGGTCAATACTGACTATGTCACTTCCGAAACAGCCATCGACAGTGCCCTGGTAAAGAGCCACACCGATGCTGTGCTCTCCAACACCAAGATTGCTGCCTGGAACAAGGACTCATCGGCCGTGGTCTTCGATATGACTCCTTTCTTTGTCAGCGACAATAAGAAGATGTCTCCCTTCGACGACAATTCGGTTTACTCTTCGAGTTACAACCGCTCTGAGAGCTATAAGAGCGAGAATTCCTATCTCGTCGACGTGAAGGCTTTCTCTGACAATGTTTCTGTCAAGAGCTCGCTGTCCTATACTTTCTCACTTACGTCGCGTGGTGGCAAGAAACTCATCACCGACCGTCCTTTCACGGCAGAGCTTACCCGTAGCATCATGCTTCTTAAGGAAAAGCCTTATCGTCCCCGTATGGCCGATTATCGTATGGGATTCTTTACTACAGCTCAGGAACATATGTTGCCATCGCCTGCCTCGTCGAAACCAGTATTCTATACCAATCGCTGGGATCTTCAGCCCAAGGACTCGGCTGCCTATCAGCGTGGCGAGGTGGTGGATGTAGTGAAGCCCGTGGTCTTCTATGTTGACAATACATTTCCTGAGCGTTGGAAGCCTTACATCCGAGAGGCTGTCAACATGTGGTCGCAGGTATTCGAGGAGGAGTGCCGTCTTCGTGGAGCTGTTGTTGCCAAGGATTTCCCAACAGATGATCCTGAGTTCGATCCCGATAACATTAAGTACAACTGCATCCGCTATGCGCCCATCAGTATTCGCAACGCCATGGGACCTTCGTGGGTAGACCCTCGTAGCGGTGAGATACTTATGGCTTCAGTCTATGTCTATCATGATTTCATCAAGTTGGTCAACAACTGGCTCTTCGTACAGACGGCAGCTGCCGACAAGCGTGTGCGCACCAACAACATGCCCGAAGAGGTAATGGGCGATGCCATCCGATATGTATTGGGTCATGAGGTAGGCCACTGCCTGGGCATGATGCACAACATGGGCGCCTCCAACAATGTGCCCGTCGAGAAGTTGCGCGATCCTGTCTATACCCAGAAGTATGGTACTACTCCAAGTATCATGGACTATGCACGTTTTAACTATGTAGCGCAGCCTGGCGACTATGAGCGTGGTGTCCGTATGACTCCTCCTCGCTTTGGAGTCTATGACCGTTATGCCATCAAGTGGGCCTATTCGCCCATCCTCGACAAGACCTTGAAGGAGGAAACTGCCTACATGAGCCAGTGGATTACGGACTCGCTGCGCAAGAGCCCCGTTTATCGTTATGGCAAACAGCAGTTTGGAATGCCATTCGGAGACCCACGTAGCATGAATGAAGACCTTGGCGATGATGCTGTCAAGGCCACTCGCTATGGTGTGAAGAACCTCAAGTACATCATGTCGCACATGGACCAGTGGCTTAGCGGAAAGGATGCTGATATGAGCTATCGTGCTTCCCTCATTGATAATATTGTGCAGCAGTACGCTCTCTATACCATTCATGTGGCCAGCAATGTAAGCGGCTATTACCTTAACGAGGTGAAGGATGGTGACGGACAGGTGCGTCTTCGCGGACTCGACAAGGTTCGTCAGAAAGAGGCGCTCAATTATCTCTTCACTCTCTACAGCGACCTCGACTGGATGGACAACAAGGCCCTGTTGAGCAAGATTGCCCTTACCGGTTCGCCTAAGACCACGATACGCCAGTTTGTACGCAACTTCATCCTCAGCGCTCCCGTTCTTGTGTCGTGTTACAATCATATCGATTCCAAGAGTCTGCAGCCTGATGAGGCTGGCAATATGGTCTATAATTTCGTATGGAAGCCTACTCTTACGGGTCGCAAGCTCAACGACAGCGACAAGACCCTGCAGAAGGCTTATGTGTTCAATCTACTTGCCAACAGCGGATTTACTCTTCCCAAGGCTCTGTCGGGTCAGGCGCTCGCTCTTACTGCCGAGAGCCCTATTCATTTCGACCGTCTTTGCGCCTGCGAAGAGATGCCCCGCATGTCTCTGCCTCAGTTGCGCAATGAGCTGGCAAATCCTGTAGGTGGTTTCGAGCAGGTTCCCCGCGAGATGTTCTCCAGTACGCCATCGCTTACTCCAGCCGATATGTTTGCCCGTTTGCAGCAGGTACGCACTCTTCTCGTCAGTCGTCGCGGCAGCGGTAGCTCTCAGGACCGTGCCCACTACGAGTATCTGTTGCGCATCATCGATTCATGTGTTAAATAAAGGATAGGAGGTAAGAATATGAAGACAAGACACATCCTTTACCTTCTGCTCGCCGTCTTGCTGTTGCAGGCGCCAGCCTACGCCAAGCGGCACAAGAAATCGAAGAAGGCGGCTGCTGCTCAGATGGCAGACTCTGCCAAGAAGCAATCGGGTATTTATCCTAAGGTATTCAAGAAGCGTGACAAACTCGTTCAGGCTCATCAGAAAGAGCTTTCGCTTTTCTTATATAACAATAAGGTGTATATGGAGATTCCTGTGCGCAACTTCGGCAAGGAGTATCTCATCTCGTCCACTGTGGCACGTGCCAATATTCCTATGCTTGTAGGTAGCCATGCCAATGGACAGACCATGTTTGTTGCCGACCGTGCCGACACGCTCATCACCTTCAGCCGACCCAAACCCAACTATCGTGTGGCTCCAGGCGACACCACCGTGGCTCGTGCTTTTGCCTTGGCGGGTAGGGGAGGCGTGTTCCGTACTGCTCCCATTGCAGCTTGGAAGAAAGACTCTACTGCCGTTCTCGTTGAGGTAAGTTCTATGCTCAGCGCATCCAATAAGGATGTGCTCGATCTGAAAGGCACTTCTTATGAGTTGGGCACTTCCATCATCGGCTGTTCTGTCAAGAGTAATCTGAGCTATTGGGACACCGTTCAGGCGTATCCCCGTTGTGTTTGCGTGGTTCAGGAGGTCAATGGCAAGCTTTCCTTGGGTGGCTCGCTTATTGGCGAGTTGTCGAATAAACCCACGCTTCAGGCTACGTTGCAAACCCAAATAACTCTGTTGCCCGATGCTGGTGAGCGCATGGAGCCCCGTGAGGCGAATGCCTCTGTAGGCACACGCTATGTAAAGTACAAGGACTATCGCAATCTCGACGACACCAAGACGGGTTATTATGTCACTCGTCGCAAGTGGGCGATGGGCGATACGATTACCTATTATGTCGACTCGCTCCTTACTCCTTCCTGGCAGGCTGCCATCCGTCGTGCGGCTGAGGGCTGGAACGATGCCTTCTGCAAGGCTGGGTTGGGGCGACCTATCCAGTTGGTTAACTTTCCGTCCGATTCTACATTCAGTGCGTCCGACCCGCTGCTCAACGTCATCTCTTTGGCTAATAACAGCAGCCAGTTTGTAGGCTTTGATATTCCTGTCGATCCACGTACAGGCGAAATCTTGAGTGCCCACATCCAGGTGCCTCGTAGCTTGGCCGATGATGTGTTGCGCAACGGAGTGTGCAAGATGGCTGAGGTTGACGAGCGCTATCGTAATTATCGTCTCCCCGATGACCTGCTTTGCGAAGTGTTGCAGGCTAAAATGCTTGCGGCTTTCGGTTACAGTTTAGGTCTGTCCTCCAACTTGGCAGGTACGGCAGCTTACTCTATCGCCCAGTTACGTTCGCCTGAATTCACGCAGAAAAACGGCATTACAGCCTCGGTGATGGATGGACAGATCTACAACTATGTCGCTCTTCCTGGTGATCGTGAGAAAGGTGTAGTGCTGACTTTCGACCGTCCAGGTGTGTGCGACGACTTCGTTATCAAGTATCTCTATACTCCTGATGTCAGCGAGTCCACACTCCTGTCGTGGGTGAAGAGTCATGAGGGCGATCCCCGTTACTTCTGTGGCAAGCGCAGCATGCGTTTTGCTACTGACCCTCGCTGCCAGGCTTTCGACATGAGCACCGACCCCTTCCAGGCTGCACGTCACATGGTGCAGCACTATAAGTATCTTGCGCTCCATGCTCCAGAGTGGCTCAACTACGATGAGATGTCGGATGTCGACCGTATGCTTTTCCCCGAGTTTGTCATCAACGATTATTTCAGTCTCTTGCAGACCCTTACGCCTTATATTGGTGGCGTGTATCAGAACGAGTACATGGAGGGATCTAAGGTTCCCGTTACTCAGTCTGTGCCCAAGTCGTTGCAGCGCAAAGCTGTGAAGCAGTTGCTTTACGAACTCACCGATGTGTCTTGGCTTGACGCCAATCCGCTCTTCTTCCAGTCGGCAGGTCCTTCGGGCGATGTCGGAGGTTGGGTACGTCGCAAGGAATTCACCCTTCAGTTGCCCATGGTGTTCCGATTGCCTTATATGGATATGAGTATCGATCACTCTTCCGACCCCTACACGCAGCGCCATCTTATAGACGATGTGGCCAACTACTGTTTCCGTTCTGTTCGGGCTGGCAAGCGCCCTGCTTCTGCCGAGATTTACGACATGTATGCGTTTGTAGCTTATCTCACGGCAAGCAGCGATGTGTTGTCCGAAATGGCCAAGGCCAAACTTAATGGTGCCACATCTCTTTCGCCCATATTAGGAGTAGAACCTCCTTCAGAGATTACGTATTACCATCGCACCGACTTAGGACCCATTGTCCTTCAGAAACTAAAGGAGATTCGTCCTTTGCTCGTTAAGGCCAAGTCATTGGCAGGCACACTTGCCGACAAGAACAAGGTGCAGTTTGCCATCCTTACCGCTGACCGTGCAATGAAAAAGTAAAATACTATTGATAGAATGCGCCCTGAATCAAAGTTGTTCGTTGGTTCAGGGCGTTTTGTGTTTTCTTTTTACGGATATTTTAGTCCGTATTTCATTTGTTTTCCAAATTATTTTTTTATCTTTGCATAAGATAAGCTGCACTCGGCAATTTGAAAGCAAGTTTTCATTGCGCTCATTTGCATTATCTTTGCATAAGATAAGCTGCATCTCAGCAAAACATTCAAGCAAGCTTGACATCATTCAACACTTAAAAACTCAATAACAATGAAACATTTGGATTTTTCACTCTTCACATTATTCGCCTTGCTGATGCTCTCCCAGCCATCTTTCGCCCAGAAACCGAATGCGAAACAACTGCCTGTACGAGAAAACTATGAGTGGCAAGGTGAGTTGCCCGTTTACGTCGAGCAACTCAAACAGGAACTCACATACCCTATGGCATGGGGTAACAGTCCTATCAAAAACTTTGCAAAATGGAAGAAGGCAGCCCGTCAGAAGATATTTGAATGTATGATGACTCCGCCTCGCCGAGCCAAGTCGTGGGACATGAAGGTGATTGCCGAAGAACAACGAGATGGTTATCGTGCTCAGAAAATCAGCTTCTGTGTCAACGCCTATGCCCGCATCACAGCCTATCTTCTTATACCCGACGGCAAGGGACCTTTCCCTGCCATCAATGCCCTCCATGACCATGGAGCCCACCTCTACATCGGCAAGGAGAAGATGATACGTCCCTTTGATGTCGACACCGCCGTTGTCGCCGATGCTGATGCATGGGCAAAGAAGTTGTACGAAGGTCAGTATCTTGGCGACTATCTTGCCCGTCACGGCTATGTAGTCTTCTCTGCCGACGCACCTCTTTGGGGCGAGCGTAGCCGTAAGGAAGGTATCGACCGCAACAAGTATGATATTATCGCCGGCAACATGATGATGCTTGGACGCGACCTTTCTGCCTTTATGACCTACGACGATATGGCTGGAACCGATTTCCTGTCTACTCTCCCTATGGTCGATAAGAACAGGATAGGATGTGTGGGATGTTCTATGGGCGCATACCGTTCCTGGATGCTTGCTGCCCTCTCCGACAAGATCAAGGCGAGTGCCAATATCTGCTGGATGATCACTACCGACGATCAGCTTACCCTGCGTTATGGACGAAAGGAGAACGGAGGGTTTGCCAACTGCATTCCTGCACTCCGTCAGTACCTCGACTATCCTCACATCGCCTCCTTGGCTTGTCCTCATCCTTCTCTCTTTATTAGTGGCACCCTTGACCATCTTTTCCCCGTCCCCGGAGTCAAGAAGGCTTTCGAGCAGATGCATGCTGTATGGAACAGCCAACATGCAGACTCTCTCCTTACCACCGAACTTTGGGACGTGCCTCATTCCTGTGGGCTCCGAATACAGCAGAAGATTCTCCAATTCCTTGACCAAAACCTTTGATGAAGGAAAGGGAACTTCCTGTAAATGAGCACGCCAAGTGTCTAAAATCTCCTATAAGCAGTACGCCCTGAAAGGGCAGAAGCTCTTAGCCCAGGGCAACGCCCTGGGTATAATGGCAATTGGCAAGGCGCCCTGTAAGGTAGGGTGTTCAAAATTCGAATCAAAAATCCGGTATAAAAATGGTGTTATTTC
>CAVACC010000072.1:0-16620 GCA_963587495.1 Clostridia bacterium
TGAGGAGGTTCTGGATGGCACGGCCCTTCGAGTTGCGGTCGCCCTCAGGAATCTCATAGCACTTCAGCCAGTAGCAACGTCCCTTCTTGGTGAAGAAGAGCATCGTCTGGTGCATGGTGGCAGGATAAATATATTCGGTGAAGTCCTTGTCGCGTGTGCGTGCACCCTTGGCACCCACTCCACCACGAGCCTGCTCACGGAACTCCGACAATGGAGTACGCTTGATATAGCCAAGATGGCTCACAGTGATGACCACAGGGTCGTTGGGATAGAAGTCCTCAGGATTGAACTCATGGTCGTCGGGTTTGATCATGGTGCGGCGTGCGTCACCATACTTCTCTTTCACCTCGTTCAACTCGTCCTTCATCACCTTCTTGCAAAGCTCAGGGTCGTTGAGAATCTGGTTCAAGTAGTCGATGGTCTTCATCAACTCGTCAAACTCGTTGTGCAACTGCTCCAAGCGCAAGCCTGTGAGCTGGCTCAGACGCATGTCCACAATCGCCTTGCTCTGCAGTTCATCCAGCTCGAAACGCTTTTCCAGGTTGCGCTGAGCATCAGAAGGAGTCTTGCTGGCACGGATGATATGTACCACCTCGTCGATATTGTCGCAGGCGATGATCAGTCCCTCGAGGATATGAGCACGCTCCTGTGCCTTCTTCAGTTCGAACTGAGTACGACGGATCGTCACATCATGACGGTGGTCTACGAAATACTTCACGCACTCCTTCAGGCTCAACAGGCGAGGACGGCCACCCACAAGAGCGATGCAATTCACAGAGAATGAGCTCTGTAGGGCTGTCATCTTGAAGAGTTTGTTGAGCAGTACATTGGCGTTGGCGTCACGTTTCACGTCTACCACGATACGCATACCCTGACGGCCGGACTCATCGTTCACGTTGGCGATTCCGTCTACACGGCCTTCCTTCGCAAGGTCGGCAATAGCCATCACGAGCTGCTCCTTGTTGACACCATAAGGAATCTCGGTGATAACGATCTTGTCGTGACTGTCGCCACACTCTATTTCGGCAGTGGCACGAACCACGATACGGCCGCGTCCTGTCTCGTAGGCATCCTTCACACCCTGGATACCATAAATAGTGGCACCTGTAGGGAAGTCGGGAGCAGGAATATACTGCATCAGTCCGTCGGTATCGATATCAGGATTGTCGATGTAGGCACAGCAGCCGTCGATCACCTCGCCCAGGTTGTGGGTAGGAATATTGGTAGCCATACCTACAGCAATACCGTTACCACCATTAACGAGGAGGTTAGGAATCTTGGTAGGCATCACGGTAGGCTCCTGCAGGGTGTCATCAAAGTTGTTCATCATGTCGACGGTTTCCTTGTCCAGGTCGTCCATGATGTGCTCTCCCATCTTGGAGAGTCGGCACTCTGTATAACGCATCGCGGCTGGTGAGTCGCCATCCACAGAGCCGAAGTTACCCTGTCCGTCGATAAGGGTATAGCGCATGTTCCATTCCTGTCCCATACGAACGAGGGCACCGTAAACAGAACTGTCGCCATGAGGGTGATACTTACCCAACACCTCACCTACTACGCGGGCACATTTCTTATAAGGTTTGTCACTGGTGTTTCCAATTCCCAACATACCGTAGAGAATACGGCGATGTACGGGCTTGAAACCATCACGCACATCAGGAAGCGCACGAGCCACAATCACCGACATAGAATAGTCGATGTAGGATGACTTCATCTCCTCCTCGATGTTGATTTTCATGATTCTGTCATGATCAAGAGTCTGATTTTCGTCCATTTAAATTTAACGTTGTATTTTAATTGTTTTTATTCTTCATTTTTGCGACAAAATCGCCTCTAAGGCTATTTTTTTGCATTCTAAGCGCTTTTTGCCAAATGCTAATTCCCGACAAAGGTACAAATAATAATTCAATAAAAGCCGTTAAATCGAAAAAAAAGCATGAATTTAGCATTATTTTGTTTTTATGGGAGGTTAGCGGCAAAAAGTGTCATTAGTATATTCATGCAGTAATTGCAAAAAAAATGAAAATCACAACTGCAAAACAATATCGCCCCAACTGGAAAAATATTTTTTCCCAACTGGGAAATTATTTTTTCACAGTTAAGTACAGCTTACAGGCTGAATAAATATGCAAAGCTTTCCAACCGCTGTTTTCCAGATTTTGTTGCGAGAACATAAAACATTCCTGCTCAAGCCAAATCTGCGAGGCAAAGACTTATCTCGCCTGTTAAGGCCAAAGTCGGTCGTCTATTATGAACAAAGCCGGCCGTCTATTAAGACCAAAGCCAGTCGCCTATTATGACCGAAGCCGGTCGTCTATTAAGACCAAGCCCGGTCGTCTACTAATCCTCAATATTCCGCCAAAGAATAAAAGAAGCACCCATCAGCAAAAGCCAAAGAATTTTATGGCCGAAGAAAACTTCCCCGTCATGTATTGTCATTCTTAAAAAATAATGCAACAGCCTCGAAAAAGCCTGCAAAAGCCTACTGCACCCGATTTAAAGCAGCGAAACCTTTCCGTAAGCAATGTCAACGATCTTTTTACGGCGAGCTACACCTATTATATATAAAGCCTCTTTAGACGAGCAGTGAAAATAAGTCTTAACCACCTTGACAAGTTCATCTTTGCTAACAGAGGTAGCCTCACCAACATATGCCTTGCGAACCGCCTTCTCTATATCAGCCATTTTGTACTCATGATGACGCTTGTGAAGATAAGAGAAAACAATAATAGCAAAGACTACTACCAAAACCACTAAGAGGATCAAATTCGAATTGCTCATGATATATAACAGTTAATAAATTGTTTATAAAATTTAGATATTCACATTCTCTCAACAATGCCCAAAGCATTACTTGTCGCTGCAAATATAATGAATTATCTTCAAACTTCCACATACATCACACAAAAAAAAGCAAAAAAAAATACTTTTCTATTGTTATATCAAAAAATATATGTAATTTTGCCCCTAAACTAAAAATACATAGTCGAAGTCCATAAGAAACATAAAGATTCAACTATAAACATGAAAGAAACTGTAAAAAAAGCATTGACAGGCGATTTCAATCGCAAGAAAGGGCTCATGTTCCTCATCACAGCCCTACTTACTGTCTTGGTATGGAATCTGCCTATTGACTGTTTTGGCATTGAAGGCCTGACCGTAGTACAACAACGCATCATCGCCATCTTTGTGATGGCTGTGATGTTATGGCTGACAGAGGCCATACCGGCATGGGCCACTTCCGTGGTCATCATTTTCGTATTGCTGTTTGGCGCGTCCAACTCAGCCTTCAACATCATGCAAGGTTCTGAGGGCGAATACGGAGACCTGCTGGAATACCAAGGTATCATGGCATGTTTTGCCGACCCAACCATCATCCTTTTCTTAGGAGGCTTCATCATGGCCATAGCTGCTACCAAAAGTCGCCTCGACGTACTCATGGCCAAGACACTCATCGCTCCTTTCGGCAAGCGTTCTGAAAATGTGCTTTTGGGCTTCATGCTCATCACAGGTATTTTCTCCATGTTTATATCCAACACCGCCACCGCTGCCATGATGCTTACATTCCTGACACCGGTATTCAAGGCTCTTCCTGCCAATGGCAAGGGGCGCATAGCTCTCACCATGGCCATCCCCATCGGAGCCAACCTGGGCGGTATGGGAACGCCAATCGGAACACCTCCTAACGCATTTGCCTATAAGGTACTGACAGCTCCAGACGGTCTGAACCTCGATATCGGTTTCGGCGACTGGATGATGATTATGTGCCCGATGGTGATCGTGATGCTCGTCATTGCATGGTTTATCATCCGCAAGATGTTCCCATTCTCACAGAGAACCATCGACCTGAAGATAGAAGGCGAAATCGAGTTCAACTGGCGAACAATCGTTGTGGCAGGCACCTTTGTACTCACTATCCTGCTTTGGATTTTCGGCAAGAACTATCTTGGCATCAATGCCAACACCGTGGCCATGCTGCCAATAGCAGTATTTGCCTTCACGGGAGTAATTACAGCCAACGACCTGAAGGAAATAGATTGGGCCGTGATCTGGATGGTTGCCGGCGGCTTTGCACTTGGACTTGCCATGAACGGAACAGGACTTGCCGAAGCAGCAGTTAAGAGCATTCCTTTCGGCGAATTCAACCCATTTGTCATCATGGTAGTTTCAGGACTCGTATGCTTTACCCTGAGTAACTTTATCAGCAACACGGCAACAGCAGCATTGCTGATACCTATCCTTACCGTGGTTTGTGCCGGTATGGGACATTCGCTCGACGCCATAGGTGGCACTTCTACCATTATAATAGGTGTGGCTGTTGCCGCTTCATGCGCCATGTCGCTCCCAATCTCCACTCCTCCTAATGCCATCGCCTACTCTACCGGTTTGATACAGCAAACCGACATGGTGAAGGCTGGTCTCAGCATAGGAGTCATCAGTATGATTATAGGATATGCTGTACTCATCACTTTCTGCAAGATGGGAGTCTTGTAAATAGCAAAAAAAGAAACTTAAAGTCACGAATGAAGAAAATAGTAATCGGAATTGACGTTGGAATATCAACAACAAAGATTGTAGGAATTGACGAGAAGGGCATGGTGATCAGCCCTATCCGTATCAAGGCAACCGACCCCATCACTTCGCTCTACGGAGCCTTTGGCAAGTATCTGCACGACAACAAAATCAAGTTGGACGAAATAGAGCATGTCATGCTTACCGGAGTAGGCGCAGCCTATATTGACGAACACATATACGGCTTGCCCACCTCAAAAAGCGAAGAATTCATAGCAGACGGATTGGGAGCAAAATACGAAAGCAAACTTGACCGAATGATCGTTGTGAGCATGGGCACAGGCACCTCTTTGGTAAAATGCGATGGTGAAAACATCAAGCACATCGGAGGAATTGGAATCGGTGGAGGTACACTTGCCGGTCTGAGCCGAATAATGCTTAAAACCGATGACATTAAACAGATAACGAACCTTGCAAAAGACGGAGATGTATCAAAAATCAATCTCCTGATCAAAGACATCAGCGCCAAACCTCTTCCTGGACTTCCTATGAGTGCCGTGGCGTCACTCTTCAGCAATGCCAAGACCAATGCTTCTCGAGAAGACATCGCAAAGGGCCTTATCTGGATGGTGCTGCAATGCATCGGTTCTGCCACTATTCTGTCTTCGCTCGAATCGGGCATCAAAGATTTCGTACTCATAGGCAACCTGTCGCTTTTGCCCTTGTGCCGGGAAGTTTATCCTGCTATGGAGAAGGTGTACGGAGTAAGATTCCATGTACCCAAGTATTCTGAATTCTGCACTGCCATAGGTGCGGCACTCGACTACAAGCGTCAACAAAAATAGAGTATAAAAACACCTCAACCAAAGCCCTCTTCCGTACACATCTACAGGAAAGGACTGATAAACAAGAAGTTATTCGTTTTGGACAACCGCCATTTTACAGAGTTGTCCAAAACGATTTTTTATACGCCTGATTTTCAGCGACTTGACATATTTTAACACAAGAAAAGTTGTCCAAAACGTACAACTTTGGAATATCTTTACTATCTTTGCATTGTCCAAAACTAAGGTTTCTACACCTTCTTTTGACGTAATAAATTAGTATTAAGCAAATTAAATACATACCTTAAAGTAAAACAAGAAAATGATACAAACTGTAGTTAAGCGCGACGGACGCATCGTTGGTTTCAACGAACAAAAAATCATGGCAGCAATCCGCAAGGCAATGCTCCATACCGACAAGGGTGAAGACAGCTCCCTCATTGAGCAAATAACCGACCATGTGGCTTATCGTGGCAAAAGCCAGATGAGCGTAGAGGCCATTCAGGATGCTGTAGAACTGGAGCTGATGAAGAGCGCCCGCAAGGACGTGGCACAGCGCTATATTGCCTACCGCAACCAGCGTAGTATTGCCCGTAAAGCAAAGACTCGCGATATATTCATGAGTATTGTGAATGCCAAGAATAACGATATCACCCGTGAAAACGCCAACATGAATGCCGACACACCCGCCGGCATGATGATGAAGTTTGCTTCAGAAACCACGAAACCATTTGTAGACGACTATCTTCTGAGCGAAGAGTCGCGCGACGCCGTCAAGCACAACTACCTCCACATACACGATAAGGATTACTATCCCACCAAGAGTCTTACCTGCGTACAGCATCCACTCGATGTCATCCTGCAGCATGGATTCACAGCCGGTCATGGCTCAAGCCGTCCTGCCAAGCGCATAGAGACAGCAGCCGTCCTGGCCTGTATCTCGCTGGAAACATGCCAGAACGAGATGCACGGAGGTCAGGCCATCCCTGCATTCGACTTCTATCTTGCTCCCTATGTACGCATGTCGTATCAGGAAGAGGTGAAAAATCTCGAAAAGTTGACAGGAAAGGATTTAAAACACCTTTATAATATAGAGATTGACGATTATCTGCAGAAAGACCTCGAGGGACTGGAAGGAGACGCGCGATTGGAACAGCATGCCATCAACAAGACTGTAAACCGCGTACATCAGGCAATGGAGGCTTTCATCCACAACATGAACACCATTCACTCACGTGGTGGAAACCAGGTAGTATTCTCATCCATCAACTACGGTACAGACACCAGTGCTGAAGGCCGCTGCATCATGCGCGAGATTCTGGAAAGCACCTACGAAGGTGTGGGTAACGGTGAGACAGCCATCTTCCCTATCCAGATTTGGAAGAAAAAACGTGGCGTGAACTATCTCCCAGAAGACCGCAACTATGATCTCTATCAATTAGCTTGCAAGGTGACAGCACGTCGCTTCTTCCCCAATTTCCTCAACCTCGATGCCACATTCAACCAGAATGAGAAATGGCATGCAGATGATCCTGAACGCTACAAGTGGGAAATTGCCACAATGGGTTGCCGCACCCGCGTGTTCGAAGACCGTTGGGGAGAAAAGACAAGTATTGCACGTGGAAACCTCAGTTTCTCTACCATCAATATTGTTAAACTTGCCATCGAATGCATGGGCATAGAGGACAAAAAACAGCGCATCGACATGTTCTTTGCAAAATTGGACAACATCCTGCAGATTACAGCCAAGCAACTTGATGAACGCTTCCAGTTCCAGAAGACAGCAATGGCCAAGCAGTTCCCGCTGCTGATGAAATATCTCTGGATAGGTGCCGAGAAACTGAAACCAGAAGAATCTATAGAAAGTGTCATCAACCATGGAACTTTGGGTATAGGCTTTATCGGTCTGGCAGAATGCCTTGTAGCCCTCATTGGTCACCACCATGGTGAAAGCGAGGAAGCACAAGAACTCGGACTCAAGATTGTGACCTATATGCGCGACAGAGCCAATGGATTCAGCGAGGAGTATCATCACAACTACTCTATTCTCGCCACACCAGCCGAAGGACTCAGCGGTAAGTTTACAAAGAAAGACCGCAAGGAGTTTGGTATTATCCCTGGCGTGACCGACCGCGACTACTATACTAATTCCAACCACGTTCCAGTATACTATAAGTGCACAGCCTTGAAAAAGGCACAGATTGAGGCGCCTTATCACGACCTCACACGTGGTGGACACATTTTCTATGTAGAAATTGACGGTGACGCAACCCATAATCCTTCTGTCATCTCGAGTGTAGTTGATATGATGGACAAATATAACATGGGATATGGATCAGTAAACCACAACCGCAATCGCTGTCTTGACTGTGGATATGAGAATGCAGATGCCAATCTGGAAGTATGCCCTAAGTGCGGAAGCCACCACATCGACAAGCTTCAGCGAATTACCGGTTATCTTGTAGGTACTACCGATCGTTGGAACAGCGGAAAGTTGGCCGAACTCCATGACCGCGTAACCCATATTGACACACCCAAGCAATAAGTGACTGAAGTTTCACATGTACGGAAGTTATAGTAGTTAAAGAATTTATCACTTCCTTCGGTCGTTAGAAGTTATAGCCAATAGCCTTTTTGGTTGTATATTTAGCTATAAAGCATATGGCTTTAACTTCTCTAACTTCTTTAAATTCTTTAACTTCCCCATTTGCGAAAGTTGAGTGATGAAGATACAAAAATTGAAAATTCTGACAATTGCATAACACAAAGATGATTAGCATTTTAAGCATCGTACACGACACAATGGTAGACGGTCCGGGATTCCGGACCTCTATTTATTGTGCAGGTTGTCCTAACCATTGTCCCGAATGCCACAACCCACAGTCGTGGGACATTAAAAACGGAACCATGACATCGACAGCCGACATCATGAAAGAAATCATGAGCGATCCCTTTGCCAATGTCACTTTCTCTGGTGGCGATCCTATGTTCCAGGCAGAAGGGTTTACAGAACTGGCAAAAGCCATACGCGAAGAAAGCGACAAAACCATTTGGTGTTTTACAGGATACAAATATGAGAACTTACTGAAAAACCCCAAGCAGCTTGCCCTGCTCCAACAAATAGATGTACTGGTAGACGGCCCCTTCATCAAAGAGTTGCGCGATGAAGACCTGTTCTTCCGTGGTAGCAGCAATCAGCGCATCATCAACGTCAGAAAGTCATTGGAAAAAGGTGAAGTAGTAGAACTCATTTTTACAAAAGACAATCCTAATCCCCAACTCTGACAGACACATTACACAGTATCATTGATTACTGCAACATCTGTTTAGGAAGCCTCCAACTCTTCCATCAATATTTTCACGTAATCGCGTTGCCAGTCATTCAAATGGCAGCGCTTGTCGTAGTAAAGCAACAAGTCTGCATCAACAACCACAATCCCCTTAGCCTTATCTTCAGGTTTTCTTCCGCACAGAACTTCTATCCGCTTCAGTTCTTCCTGCACCTGCTGCATTGACCAAGCAGTAGAAGCCATGACCAGCATATTCAAAAACTTGCAGGAAGACTCCATTCCGATAGGTTCTGTCCACAGCTGGCGAGTAACCATGAGTTCACCAAAAGCTTGTCGCAGCAAGCAGATGGCTTGTTCTATATGTTGCTCGGGAAACGTATTAGATCCCAAAGAAATGATAATTTTTGTCACTATAGTTGCCTTTTTTGTTCTTTGCTGTGCAAAGTTAGTGAAAATACTTTAAAAAAGCACCTGTTATCCGTATTTTTTTATATTTTTGCAATATGAACTGCATACGTAAACATATCATAAGCTTCGCCATGCTACTTATGTGCGCTACCAGTAGCGCACAAATGAAATGGAATCAAAGCTATCAGACATACATCAACCAGTATAAGGATCTCGCCATCGAGCAGATGCTTCGTTACCGCATACCCGCAAGTATCACTCTTGCCCAGGGACTCTTTGAGAGCCGAGCCGGACAGAGCGATCTCGCAAGACAAGGAAACAACCACTTTGGCATCAAATGCCATAACTGGACTGGTCCTACCCAATACCACGACGACGACGCACGCGGCGAATGCTTCAGAGTGTATCAGGATGCCAAGGAGAGTTTTGAAGACCACAGCCGTTTTTTGGCCAAGCAACCTCGTTATTCACGTCTTTTCAGTCTCAACACCACAGATTACAAAGGATGGGCTCATGGACTCAAGTCGTGCGGTTATGCCACTAATCCCCAATATGCCAACAAACTCATTCAAATCATAGAGCTTTACAGGCTGCAAGACTATGACAAGGCCAAAAGCTACGACCGCTTTATGGCAACTCACAGCGGAACAGATGTTCCCATCAATGCAGAAGGGACATTGCACCCCATACATATTTTCAACGACAACTATTATCTTTATGCCCGTGAAGGCGATACCTTCAAAAGCATAGGCAGAGAGGTGAACATCAGTTGGCGAAAGTTGGCTAAATACAACGAAAGAGACAAGAAGGCCATTCTGCACAAGGGCGATGTCATCTATCTGAAGAAGAAACGCAAAAAGGCACCCAAACAGTACAAGCGCCGTCCTCATACTGTAATGCCAGGCGAAAGCATGTACACCATCTCACAGAAATACGGCATACGCCTGAAGTACCTGTACAAAATGAACCATCTGTCACCGGACTACCAAATCCGTCCGGGCGCACAACTGAAAGTAAGATAAAGATAAACAAAAATAAAAAGACAGACTGATGAAAAAAAGCATATTGGCACTACTCATAGTCCTCACAATGATGCCTGGCATCACAAGGGCACAGGACTTTGGCAAATACTTCGTAGATAAAACCCTACGAATCGACTATATCTTTGCCGGCAACTCACAAAAGCAGATGATAGCAGTCGACGAGCTCAACGTCATGCCACGATGGTATGGGAAGAGGCATCGGCTCAACGAATTGCCAATGGAAGGCAATGGACAAATCACAGTTCGCGACCATCAATCCGGCAATATAATCTATCGCAATTCCTTCTCTACACTCTTTCAGGAATGGCTCACCTACCCAGAGGCCAAAACGCAGACCAAGAGTTTCGAGAACATCTTCTTAGTACCCATGCCAAAAGACACGATTGATGTAACCATCGACCTGCGCAACAACCGTCGAGAAATCATGAGTACTCTCACCCATCAGATAGTACCCAACGACATATTGATAAGACACAAAGGCGAGACACCAACTCCCTTCGTAACTCTTCACCAGGCTGCCGACACCACCAATTGCATCCACATTGCTTATCTGGCAGAAGGCTACAAGCAGGAAGAAATGGGACTGTTCATTAAAGATGCACAGATAGCTACCGATGCACTGTTTGCGAATGAACCATTCAAGAGCAAGAAAGACAAGTTTAACATCATAGCCGTTAAGTCGGGGTCAGAAGAAAGCGGAACAAGCGAGCCATCTAAAGGCATCTGGAAGAACACTGCACTCAGTTCGCATTTCGATACGTTCTACAGTGACAGATATCTTACCACACTCCATCTCAAAGATGTACACAACTGGCTTGCCGGCACTCCCTACGAACACATTATTATATTAGTAAATACTGAGAAATATGGCGGAGGCGGTATTCTAAACTCCTACAATCTCTCAATGACCCACAACGAATGGTTCAAGCCCGTAGTAGTTCATGAGTTCGGACATTCTTTTGCCGGACTGGCTGATGAATACGCATACGAGGACGAGGCCATTCCTATGTATCCACACGATGTGGAACCATGGGAATCGAACATTACTACACTTGTCGATTTCAAAGGAAAGTGGGAGAACCTGATCAAGCCAGGCACGCCTATTCCTACCCCACTCTCACGCAAAGCCAAAGACGTGATGACCAAAGTAGGTGTCTACGAAGGAGCAGGCTATAGTCTCAAAGGCGTATACCGAGGCACACAAGACTGCCGCATGAGAACCAATCAGAATCCTGAGTTCTGCCCAGTCTGCCAACAGGCTATCAACCGCGTCATCGACTTCTATACCAAATAAAGACAAAAATCCTTTAAGTAACCATTAAACGAGAAAACCGATATGAAACAACTGACAACTGCCATCAATTACCTATTAGTACAACTCAACGAACTAACGCCTACAGAGCAGACGTTAGTACAAAAAGCCATTGACGCAACCCATAATTCGTATGCACGATACAGCAACTTTCATGTAGGAGCAGCCTGCTTATTAGAAAACGGAGAAGTTGTTATTGGAGCCAATCAGGAGAATGCGGCATTCCCTTCGGGACTGTGCGCAGAGAGAACTGCCATATTCGCCGCACAGGCTAATCATCCCGACCAGCCTATCATAACCCTTGCCATAGCCGCAAGAAATGTCAATGGATTGCTGAAGTCTCCCATATCACCTTGTGGTGCCTGCCGACAAGTAGTACTCGAGATAGAAGACCGTTACCAGCGTCCTGTACGCATCTTGCTATACGGCACAGACGGCATCTATGTGTTCGAAAGCATCAAAGACTTACTTCCCTTTAGCTTCGTTGATGCCAATATGCATTAAGGCCTCACTTGCCACCTTACCATTCAAGGCCTTCAGCATATTTCCTATCTGCGCCATGCGAGCTGGTTCCTCACCTGGCCGATATTTACGAAAACTGTTCTGGGCTGCATAAAAGTTGCTCCAGGCATCAGCCCAGTCTTCGCCAAACAGATAACAGAAACCTAAACGATAATATGCCTCGGCACGCTCTTTGTCGTAGCAGAGTTTAAGCATTTCATGATAACATGGTACAGCTTTCTCGTAATGCCTGAGATTGAAAAAACTCTCCGCCAAGGCCCAATAGTAAAAAGAACGCTCATGGGGAGCGAAGCTTACCAACTTGGGGATTGCGACAGACAGATGTTTTACGGCATTCTCATAGTCCCACTCGTAGTAATAGCTAACACCCAAATATGCTTTATAACGAGGGTTTAGACGATATTGCTTATCCAGTCCCTGTAAGATAAGCAGACACTCATGATATTTCTGGGAAGCGAAGTATTCCAAAGCCTTACCCAATTGCTCTGCATCTTTTTGCTTGTTGTGGGATTGAGCATTTTGGGCATGTGTCAAAAGACAAACGAAAACAAAAGCAATAAGGGTTAGCCATCTCGTAGCCAACCCTTTGCTCTTATATAGCAAATTATGCATATATGTTTTTTCCTTTACCAATTTCTACTATTTGCCGCTTTCGCTGTCTTCTGACTTTTCCCGATGCTGATAACATCCTGCATCTGGTTTTTCTTGATCTCGTTCTGTGCCGTCTCTATCAGGTGCCGATGACTTAGGATTTGCCCATCCCACAGCTGCCGACTTACTTAGAAGACGGAAGTCATATACAAAATTATCTGTATCAAATTTCGCAAAATGTTCCTTCCCAAAGAAAATGTACTTGCCTTCACGCTCTATAGAATCACCTTTCTCATAGAGAATACTGTCCCCAAAGACCACATCAGGACACTTTTCCTTATCCTTGTCGTCCATCTTCACCGTACGCAATACACTGTAACTGAAGTTAGCTTTCAGGGGCTGTTCCTCTACAGGCGTCCATACCACTTCATCATCAGCATAGCCCGTGACAAGAGAGTTGGTTACATCCAACTGATATACAGGTGCCTTGAATCCTAAAGCAGACTTACGGCGATAATCAAATGGATAGAACTGAGCCAAGGTTGTATAATTCATAGTTACCGAACCGCCATAGACATAAAGACAATGATTCTGCGTATTGGTTATCTGACAATTCTCTATCTTGACAATGGCAGCAGAGTCTACCATGACTCCATATCCCTGGCAATTATGAATAGTAGACTGCAACAGTTCTAATTTTGACATCTTTGAGACAGTCGCATCATGACAGGAATCAACCATTATACCATTATATGCACTATGGATATCTGCAAACTGAATTTTGTTTCCAACAGAGGAGCTACGAAGTCTCAAGCCTTGCCACTGACCTGGAGTACGGTCGTAAGGCAGATAGTCGAACATATTGTCGATGCGGTCTCCCCGCAACAGCACCTCGCTTCCTTTCTCGCCTTCTATCTTCAGTGTTCCATATACGTCAAGTCCGGCATTCTCATGAAAATAAAGTTTCACACCAGGCTTGATCGTCAATGTGGCAGTACTGTCTACCTTGATGCCTCCATATATGACAATAGGTTTGCCCTGATTCGAAATAACTTCGCTTTCACCCTTGGCAACAACCTTGTCTTTCAAGAACTCGGCATCCCAGGAATATGCATTGAGGTTCACCTTCTGTTGCACACCACTCTCAAGCAGGAAAATCAGATTATCTTCTACCAGATTTGGCGCATCTGTATGCTGCAACTTGGAAGTAAGCTCAACAAACACCCTGATACTGTCACCTTTGCGTATTTCCACATCTTGAGTCTGAAAACCAGAAGTCTGTCCGAGATAAGTGCCATCAACATTGACTCTGAAACCATTCTGATTACCGCTTTCCAATCGTACAGACTGACATCTGATGCCTTTGCCTGCGCGATTGTAAACCCACATGGTTTTGGTAGGAGTAGGAACATTAGAGAATGTGGTATCTAAACTCAACGTATCCACGGAAAAAGACAGCACATCATTAGCAGATGTTGTAAAACTGTCATCATCTACACACGAGGCTGTCATCAGTCCGAAGACTACACATATTATATATAATATAGCTTTGATCTTTTTCATTATCTATATAACGAAAAAATTCCCATCTTATTGCTTTATATCATTTCACATGTGAGAAGTTAAGGCTATTTAAGAAATAATACACGCCGAAAGTCCCCTTCGTAAACTCCCCAAAACTTACCCTACAAGAAAAAGGCAAAGATAGAAGCGCCTATAACGGTCATTACACCACATACCACAATAGAAAGACTGCTCATAGCTCCTTCTATCGTTCCCATTTCCATGGCCTTGGCTGTACCAAGCGCATGAGACGAACAACCAATAGCTATACCCTTAGCAATTGGTTCTTCGATACGCAATAACTTGAGGAAAAGCTCGGCAAAGATATTTCCCAACACTCCTGTAATGATAATGACAACTACCGAAACTGAGACATGTCCTCCCAACTCTTCTGCCACACCAATACCTATCGCCGTCGTGATAGACTTTGGCAAGAATGTGACATAAGCGGCATGATCAAAATGAAAAAGTATTGCCAGAATCAATACAGAGCACAAACTGGCAAGCACACCCGACGAGATTCCTATCAGCACTGCCTTATAATTACGCTTCAACAGTTCCACCTGCTGATACAAAGGCACAGCAAGACATATGGTTGCCGGAGTGAGAAGGAAACTGATACAATTGGCACTGGCATTATACGAAGAGTAGCTGACACCTGTTATCAACAGAACCACGATGACCAACACGATAGATATCAAAAGAGGATTCATCAAAGACCAACCCGTCTTAATTTTCAAAGCCAGACCAATGCTGTAAGATGCCAAACTAAGCAGTACACCGAAAAATACCGAATCTTGAAATACAGACATCATTTTTTCTTTTCCTTTCCTTTTCGTATAACATATTGCGTCAGAACTCCCGACACTCCCATTACAACAAACGTACTGACGATTGTAACTACTACATATTGCATCCAGGCATTGCTGATAGCCGACCACGAATCTATGAGTCCTACAGCAGCGGGGATGAACATTACCGGCATAACAGCAATCAGAAAGCTGCTTGTCTCACGAATATCCTTCACTTTGATCCATTTCAGTTCAAGAGCCATAAAGAGCAAGACAATACCATAAATACTCGCTGGAATGGGCAACGGCAGGCAGTAATGGAGCAATTCACCCATAAAAGAAAAAGCGATGATAATCAAAAACTGTATGAGAAATTTCATTGTTACCTATCTGTTTTTCTATAAAAACATTATTTGCTGTTTATTTCTTGGATATACTGCTCAACAAATCTCGCAGTTTTCTCTGCACCCAGGCGCACACTGTCAATACACAAATCATAATCCTGAGCATTACCCCAGGTCAACTCCGTATAATATTTGTGATAGGCCTCGCGACACTCATCCGTATGTTCTACGAAATCCTTGGCATCCGCATAAGAAATATGTTGTTCCTGATGAATGGCTTCCACACGCTCATCAAGACCTCCTTTCAAGAAGAGAGATACCAAATCCTTGCGTTCTCTGAAAATATAATTACCACATCTTCCGATGATGATACAGTCCTCATCGCCTATCATTGCAGCAAGAGCATGCAAGGGTTTCTCTGTCAAATCTCGCCGATTCTCACCAAACGAAGAAATGGCAAAGAGCAACTCATCGACAGGACGCTCATCAAAAAAAGATTCCATCTCGTCAAGCATACCTCTTTTGTCTGCCATCTCCAGCAAGTTTTTACGAGTATAAAAAGGAAAACCATAATGCTTCGAAAGCAACTTACCCACATTTGCAGCGCCACAACCACACTGCCTTGCAATTGTTATTATCATACTGAAAACTATTTAGTGTATCAATTTCCATATAACAAAAAAGCTAAGAAGAAAAATCTTCTTAGCCTTATTGTCGGGGCGACAGGATTCGAACCTGCGACCACCTGGTCCCAAACCAGGCGCGCTACCGGGCTGCGCTACACCCCGTAAATACAATGCTTAATGAACCAAGAATAAGTCGGGGCGACAGGATTCGAACCTGCGACCACCTGGTCCCAAACCAGGCGCGCTACCGGGCTGCGCTACACCCCGTAAATACAATGCTTAATGAACCAAGAATAAGTCGGGGCGACAGGATTCGAACCTGCGACCACCTGGTCCCAAACCAGGCGCGCTACCGGGCTGCGCTACACCCCGCTTATATTCTTTATAGCTCATCTTGCATACAGTATCAACTGCATTTCTGATTTGCGGTTGCAAAGGTAGTACTATTTTTTGATTCCACCAAATTTTTCATTAACTTTTTTCCACAAATGCCTCAAAAAAGAACATCTAAGCAACCATAGACAGGGGCAACAGCCCCCTACACACAACAACAATATGATTTACAGAACATCCTCGTAGTTTCATACTAAAAGAAAAAGTTGCATTTCCACGAATTAAACGTGAGAAATGCAACTTTTATTTTAGCTTAATGTACTGACTCGATTACTTAACCTTGTCAACGATAGCCTTGAAAGCCTCAGGGTTGTTTACAGCGAGGTCAGCGAGAACCTTACGGTTAATCTCGATACCAGCCTTGTGAAGAGCACCCATCAACTGGCTGTAGCTCATACCAT
>CAVACC010000073.1:0-16607 GCA_963587495.1 Clostridia bacterium
GCGGAAAGGCAAAGCCCGAGCTTGTGAAAGTTTGGGCTTTGTTGTAAATAAAAATGAAATTTTCTTTTTTCGTGTTAGAGGAAAGATGAAAAAATAAAAAAGGGTGCGTCACAGACTTATGACACACCCTCAACTTCCCTAACTTCTTTAAATGAAAATATACTTCAGTACGAATAAAATCGCCAATACCCACATGGTGATGCTCAACTTCTTGAAGCTTCCACACAGTGCGTTGATAAGTACATAACTGATCATACCGCACAGGATTCCGTCGGAAATGCTATATGTGAGCGGCATCATCACGATGGTGATGAAGGCAGGAATCGACTCGGCATAGTCGTTCATATTGATATCCTTGATGGGCGACATCATAAACAAGCCCACGATGACGAGCACAGGAGTGGTAGCGGCAGCAGGAACTGACAGGAACAGGGGAGCGAAGAACAATGCTATCAGGAAGCAGACTGCTGTGACAAAAGCCGTGAGACCTGTCCTACCGCCTTGTGCTACGCCTGATGCACTCTCTACGTATGTAGTGGTGGTACTGGTTCCGAAGCAGGCTCCTGTCACTGTTGCCACAGCATCAGCCATGAAAGCCTTGTTCAGTCCATGTATCTTGCCGTCTGGGCTCATCATGCCAGCCTTGGTACATACGCCAACCAGGGTACCCATAGTGTCGAACATATCGATAAAGAGAAATGTCAGCACAATGATTACCATGTCGATAGAGAAAATGCGGGAGAAGTCAAACTGACAGAAAATAGGGGTAATCGAAGGAGGAATGTCTATCAGACCCGTAATCTTCGTAATGCCCATAGGAATACCAATCAGTGTGGTGGCGATGATGCCGATAAGCAGACTTCCAGGCACTTTCTTGATGACAAGCACACTGGTGATGACGATGCCTATGGCACCCAACAGGGCTGAGCCTTCTGTTATTTTTCCTATCGTCACAAGAGTGGCGTCACTGTCAGCTACGATGCCTGCGTTCTTCAGACCAATAAAGGCAATGAAAAGACCGATACCTGCACCAATGGCACGTTTCAGAGAGGCAGGAATGGCATCAACCATCAGTGAGCGAATGCCTGTAGCCGACAGAATGATGAAGATGAAGCCCTCGATAAGTACTGCCGTGAGCGCCATTTGCCAGGGATAGCCCATGGTGAGGCACACGGTGAAGACGAAGAAGGCGTTCAGTCCCATGCCGGGAGCCAGTCCGAAAGGTTTCTTGGCATATATTGCCATGATGAGTGTTCCTACTACAGCAGCCAGTACTGTGGCGGTGAATACTGCGTGTGTATCCATGCCCTGAGAGGCAAGACTACTGAAGATGTTGGGGTTTACGGCCAGGATGTAGGCCATGGTGAGGAAGGTGGTAATACCTGCAGCAACCTCTGTTTTCAACTTGTTTTGAGCTGGGTCAAAACCGAATAATTTGTTCAGCATGATTTGTTATCTTTATTTTTACGTTTTTATTCTTCGAAAGTTTTATTCTTCTAACGTTTTTCTAACATACTTCTAACATTTTTCTAAGTCCACAAATCGGAATGTGAGTCCGCCTTCGTCGTGTGTCTCCTCTTTCACTTTCGTCCATCCTGCTTGGTTTAAGCATTCCACCTCGTTGGCAGTAAGAGGAAAGAAGGAGTCTGCCTGTTGTGGCGTATCTTCTACGATGGTGAGGTACAGACGGGTGGCAAGACTGAGGGCTGACCGATAGAGCATGGCTCCGCCGATGATGAACACTTCCTTCTCGCCTTGGTCGCGGCATCGGGAAAGGGCTTCTTCCAAACTGCGGCACACCTCATATTGAGGTGCTGATGCATGAGACAAATCTCTGTTTTTTGCTTCTGCTTCATTCCCAGATGCCATTCCTGCACTCTGCTCCATCCTCATTCCTCCATTTTGTTCCTTCATCATTGTCTTGGAGACGATGATGTTGCGCCTGTTGGGTAAAGGGCCGTTGGGCAACGACAGATAAGTCATCCTGCCCATGATAACGGTGTGTCCCGTGGTGAGCGTCTTGAATCGCTGCATGTCTAATCTGATAGGGTAGAGCAGATGGTTGTGAAACCCGATGGCGCCATTCTGGGCAATGCAGGCGACGAGGCTTATTTCTTGTTGTTTTACCATGTGATGACAGGCTTGTCGGTTTCGGGTACGTGGCTGCTCTTTATCTTCCATTCTTGTGGATAGAGATTGTTGGCACGGTTGCCGATGTTCTTCTCCCAGCCTAAAGGAATTCCACGATAGGTGACGAGCACATAGCCACGCGGTGTGCCTTCAGGCAGATTGACAGCCTCTTTGCGCAGATAGCGCAAGGCGTCGGCATAATTGAGTTCTACCTGTGGGAAGGTTTGGCGTGCCAAGTCGATAGACATCGCCAGACTTTGTGCAGGAATGAGGGAGGCTTTAATGGTTCCTATCTCGATGCCTGCGTGCAGAACTTTGAGGTTGGGCGATGCGCTGTCAAAGATGTTGCTCCATGTCTGCGGTATGGCGTACAGATGATCGCCTATGCGTGCGCCCTGATAGGATTCAGGATGTTTGATCCAGTCTTGAGGGATATGTAAATAGGGTGAGTTGCCCCTGCTTTTTCCCTTTATTTTTTTTCTGTTCTTGTTATATCTGTCTGATTTGATATCGAGCGTCTCTGCATCCTCGTTTTTTCTCATGACGGTGAGGAAGAGTCCTTCGCCGCGGGTCTTTCCAGGCAGGAAACGATATACAGGAAAATTGTGGTGAGTCAGATTGCCCGTGATGCCCCACGCCTCGTCAATATCGAGTTCTACAGGTTCTGCTCCCTTCATATAGATGATGTGGGCTGCGTTCAACTCGTCCTCGAGTTTGTTGAAGGTGCAGGTAGAGTAGATAAGCAGTCCGCCAGGCTTGAGGCAGGGCCAAATGTCCTCGATGATGCTGCGTTGCAGAGAACTGCAGTTGTTTACATTGTCAATGCTCCATTCGCTTATTGCCCCGTCGTCCTTGCGGAACATGCCTTCGCCTGAACAGGGCACATCGGCGAGGATGACATCGAAGAGAACGCCAGCTTTCTGGAAGTCCTTGGGGTAATTGTTGGTTACGATAACGTCTGGGTGTCCGAACTTCTGCATGTTCTCTGCGAGAATCTGTGCCCGTGTGCGCATGGGTTCATTGCTGACGAGCAGACTGCCGTCGGGAAGGACATTACGCACGGCTGTAGACTTTCCGCCAGGTGCAGCACAAAGGTCGAGCATGACTACAGGCTCGTGAATGAGTTGTCTTACCACGAGGTCGACAAACATGGAAGAGGCTTCCTGTGCATAATACAGACCAGCATGGAAGAGTGGGTCGAAGGTGAAGTTGGGCCTTTCTGTAAGGTATCTTCCATAGTCGGGACACCAGGGAACAATAGAACTTGCTGCTGCTTTGACAGCAGTTTCTTCTTTAGCAGTTTCTTCAGTTTCTTTGACAGCCGTTTCTTCTTTTTCTGTTTTTGGGGCTTCTTCCGACTCGTTCTGTGCCTTCACTTCGGCTTCAGCATCTGTGCTGCTATTGTCGGCAAGATGAGTTCCCCGTGGCACCTTGAACTGGTTGAGTCGGATACTTGTCGGCGGCTCTGAATGACAGATGGCGTCGGCAAGTTGCGCAAACATTTCCTCACCCATCAGTTCCTGGGTTTGCTGTATAAACTCTTCTGGTAATATCTTGGTCATGATGTAGTGTTATTGCTTATTGTCAGAAGTCGATGTCGAAGACGTCTTCTGCGTTTTTGTTTTCTTTCTTTTGCTTGGGCTGAGGTGGATTCTTCAGCTTTCCCTTCTCGTCGAAGAGTCCGTAGGTAGTACGCAGCACGATAAACTCGGTGCGTCGGTTCAGCTGGTTGCATATTTCCTGATGCTCTTTGGACTGCTTGGTGATAAACTCGGTGGTGAGCACGTCGCCTTCCTTGAGCCATGGATATTTCTCGGTCATCTTCTTGCGTACGGTCTTCGGCTTTTCCCATCCGTAACCTCTTGGCGTGAGCCTGTCTTTGGCTATGCCGTGGGCGATGAGATAGTCGACTACAGCCTGTGCCCTTCGTTGCGATAGGCGCTGGTTGTACTCGGCACTTCCCTTATAGTCGCAATGGGCTCCCAACTCAATGGTTACATTCGGGTTCTCCTTGAGCAGCGCTGTGAGCTCGTCGAGCGCCTTGGTGCTGGCAGGTGTAAGGGTGGCTTTGTCGAAATCGTAGAAGATGTTGTCGATAAGAACCGGGGCTGTGATAGAAGCCAAGGGGAACTGCAGCACATATTCCTTGCTCTCTTTGGCGGTGTCGACACGCAGTTCTTCCTTGTGGTTGAGGAATCCCTTGCACGAAGCCATCAGCAGATAGTCCACATGAGGCTTGATGGGAAGGGTGAAAGAACCGTCTCCCTTGACAGGCAGTTTCTTGTAGGTTCCGTCGTTGCCCACCACCATTACCTGTGCGGCAGTAAGCTCATAACCGCCCATCTCGTAAACCCATCCCTTGATGGTGGTAACGATTTCTGGGTTCTCGAACGAATAGATATGGTCGTATCCGCGTCCGTCTTTACGGTTGGATGAGAAGTAGCCTCGGTTGTGAGGTCCCTCGAAGGTCATTCCGAAGTCGTCGCCCTCTGAGTTGAGTGGATAACCAGGATGTTCTATCTTGTATTGGCGGGTCTTGGCATCCACCTTGGCTATATAGATGTCGAGTCCGCCCAGTCCGGGATGTCCGTTGCTGCTGAAGTACAGGTCGCCATTGGGACGGAAGGTAGGAAACATCTCGTCGCCAGGAGTGTTGACTGGCTCGCCAAGATTCTCTACTCCTCCCAGTCCTGCAGCTGTTAGTCTGACACGCCAGATGTCGAGTCCGCCCATTCCTCCTGGCATGTCGGAAACGAAGTAGAGCCATTCTCCATCGGGCGAGATGGCAGGATGGGCATAGCTGCTCAGTGTGTCTTTCGTCACTTCCAGCTGCGTGGCTTTTCCCCAAGCCGCATCCGAACGTGGTGAGGTGGCTATCTGCGCATAACGAGGTGAGGAGGGGTCGGTGACACACTGGGTGAGATACATTTCCCTGCCGTCGGGGGTAAAGCAGCAGGCTCCCTCATCATATTCGGTGTTCAGTCCGGTGCCTATGGCCTCGGGTTTGCTCCATTTCCCCCGGTCGTCTTTTTCGGAGAGGAAGATGTCGCCAGCCTTGGTGCCTGTGATTCCACTCAGTTCGTCTCCCAGTGCCTCGTTGCGTGTCGAGGTGAAGTAAAGTTGGTCGTAGTCATCGCCAAAGAGTACGGGCGAATAGTCGTGTCGTCGTGAGTTGAAGACATCCATGCGTTTTACGATGTATCGGCTTCCCTGCTTCTTCCATTCTGGTGCCATCTGCGCCGACTTCAGTCCGTTGGCAACGAGCTGGTTGCCTGGCATGGAGTCTTTGAGCGTCATGAACACCTTCTCTGCCTGTCGGTAGTCGCCATTCTTGAGCAGCAGTTGGGCATAGTCCAGTTGGTCTTCCTTCGATGCCTGGTTGTAGCGTATGGCGTTTCTGTAGGCAGCTATGGCCTTGGGTGTGGCATTGATGCGCTGGTAACATTGCGCCATCTTCAAAGCCCGTTTTCCACGGGTGTCGCGCTCTTTGGCTGGCGTACGCGTGTAAGCCTGCTTGAACTGGTCGGCAGCATCGTAGTATTCTCCTAAGGCAAGAAACTTCTCGCCTTTCTTCATATACTTGTCAGCTCCACAGCTCATCAGCAGGAGGCTGCTGATGAGCATGAGCATTGTGTTCAGTCTAATATGTTTCATATTAGGATAACGTAAAAAGGGGTGAATTATTTTTCTTACCAGAGAATTACATCTTGTCGAATGGCAGTCTGTACTGGCATCCTTCCTTCCAGTTGCTGCATCCGTAGGCTGTCTTTCCCTTGATGATGGTTCCCTTTCCACACAGAGGGCAGGGCTTGCCCACCATTGAAGACTTTCTTGCAGCCGTCTTCTTGGCTGCGGGCTTTTTCTTGAGGTCTTCCTCGGTGGTTATGGTGACGTGGCGTGCGCTGTTGTCCGACAGCACGTCTTTCACAATCTGGTTGATCTGTTCCTTCAGTCCGTTGATAAAGTCGGCGGGATCGTAGGTTTTGTGCTCTATGTCGCGCAATTTCTTCTCCCAGATACCTGTCAGCTCACAGCTTTTCAGCAGTTCCTCGTTGATGGTGTCGATGAGTTCGATACCCGTAGGTGTGGCAACGAGGTTCTTTCGCTGTCTTCTTATGTAGTGTCGCTTGAAGAGGGTCTCGATGATGCCGGCGCGCGATGAAGGTCTGCCTATGCCGTTCTCCTTCAGGGCTGCTCGCAGTTCTTCGTCTTCCACAAACTTTCCTGCCGTCTCCATGGCTCTGAGCAGCGAGGCTTCGGTGTAGTATTTGGGCGGTGTGGTCCACTTCTCGGTGAGTGTAGGCTTGTGGTCGCCGCTCTCGCTCTTCACGAATGCGGGCAGGGTGCGCTCTTCTACGTTTTCCTTCTTGCTGTTGTTGCCGTCCGACTCCTCTTCGTCGGTGTTTTTGTTGGAATCCTTGGCATACACATCTCTCCAGCCAGGTTCGAGTATTTCCTTGCCGCTCACCTTGAATTCCACCTTCTGTTCTTTGCCGTCAGCCTCGCCGATTACTTCGCCCAAGACGGTTGTGGTAGAGAACTTGCAGTCAGGATAAAAGATGCTGATGAAGCGCTTGGCAATGAGGTCGTACACATTGGCCTCCATATCAGTAAGTCCCGAGGGTGGCACTCCTGTAGGGATGATGGCATGGTGGTCGGTCACTTTGCTGTTGTCGAACACCTTTTTGCTCTTGGGCAGTTTCTTGCCCGTTGCTGCCAGTTGCTGTATCAGGGGCAGGTATTTCTGCTGACTGTTGATCTTTGCCTGGCTCACACCGTTGAGAATCTGAGGACATTTGGGGTAAATGTCGTCGGTAAGAAACTGTGTGTCCACACGAGGATAGGTTGTAAATTTCTTCTCGTAGAGGCTCTGTATGAGTTTCAGCGTCATGTCGGCAGAATAGCTGAACTTCTTGTTGCAGTCCACCTGCAGCGAGGTGAGGTCGTAGAGATGAGGTGGCGCCTCGGTGCCTTTCTTCTTGGTGACGGCAGTCACGGTGAAGGGCTTTCCAGCGATGGTGCTGAATGCTTTCTCGCCTTCCTCCTTGCTGGTGAATTTACCGCTTGTGGCAGTAAACTGCGTGTCGCGATAGATGGTGGCAAGCACCCAGTAGGGTTCTGGCTCGAAGTTGTCGATTTCCTTCTGTCGGTTCACGATGAGTGCAAGGGTGGGAGTCTGTACACGTCCTATGCTGAGCACCTGTCTGTTCTGTCCGTATTTCAGGGTGTAGAGGCGTGTGGCGTTCATTCCGAGTATCCAGTCGCCAATGGCACGTGAGAGTCCGGCAAGGTAGAGTGGCTGATACTCGCTCTGGTCTTTCAGTTCCTGAAATCCCTGTCGGATGGCTTCATCGGTCATTGATGAAATCCAGAGTCGCTTTACGGGGCATTTTGCCTGTGCCTTCTGCATCACCCATCTCTGTATGAGCTCACCTTCCTGTCCGGCGTCACCGCAGTTGATGATGCTGTCAGCCGCCTGCATCAGTCGCTCTATGGTACCAAACTGTCGCTTGATGCCTTCGTCATTGATGAGCTTGATGCCGAATCTTTGTGGAATCATGGGCAGGGCCGAAAGGCTCCATCTTTTCCACATGGGGGTATAGTCGTCGGGTTCCTTCAGCTCACACAAGTGGCCGAAGGTCCAGGTTACTTGGTATCCGTTACCTTCCATATATCCGTCGTGTGCCGAGTTTGCTCCTATGATGCGGGCTATGTCTTTGGCTACACTGGGTTTCTCTGCTATACAAACTATCATTCTTTATTCTTATTTCTGTTTGCAAAGGTACAACAAAATAATGAAAAAGGCATCATTTCAGCTCCTTTTTCTCATGGCAGAGAATAAAATAGCCCCGTAAGGCTTGGAGGGTGTGGCATAAGGTTCTTAGGATATAGAAAGGCACGGATAACACGGAATTATGTTGCTGATATAAGCAAAAGAGATAATCATCACTCATAAAAATCCGTGTAATCCGTGCCTAAAAACAACGAGATTACTCGTACTCCTGCCAGCTCTTAATCTGCAGGTCGTCCTGCGAGAGTGTGCAGAAAGCCTCGATGAAGGCAGAGGCCAAGCGAGCATTGGTCATCAATGGAATGTTGTGGTCGATGGCACCGCGACGGATTCTGTAACCATTGGTAAGCTCTCGCTTGGTATGGTTCTTTGGAATGTTCACGATGAGGTCGAACTTGTGGTCGGCAATCATTTCCATGACGTTAGGCATGTCCTTGTGATCCTCGTCGGGCCAAGCCACGGCAATAGCCTTCACATGATTGTCATTGAGAAACTTGGCTGTACCCTCGCTGGCATAAACGGTGTAGCCGTTCTTTACCAGAGCCTGGGCAGCATCGAGCATGGAAGCCTTCTCCTTGGTGCCGCCGCTCGAAATCATGATGCCCTTCTCCTTTGAAGGAATCTTGTAGCCTGTGGCAATCAGCGAGTTGAGCAATGCCTCCTCGAAGGTGTCGCCCATACAGCCTACCTCACCGGTAGAACTCATGTCGACGCCAAGTACAGGGTCTGCATTCTGAAGACGGGCAAACGAGAACTGAGATGCCTTCACACCCATGCGGTCGATATCGAAAGCCGACTTGTCTGGCTTCTGGTAAGGAGCATCGAGCATGATGCGTGTAGCCGTCTCGATGAAGTTGCGCTTCAACACCTTGCTCACGAATGGGAAAGAGCGGGAAGCACGCAGGTTGCACTCGATCACCTTCACGTCGCGACCCTTGGCCAGATACTGGATATTGAAAGGACCCGAGATGTTGAGCTCCTTGGCGATGGCACGTGAGATCTTCTTGATCTGACGGGCTGTGGCGAAGGAAATCTGCTGGGCAGGGAATGTCATCGTAGCGTCGCCAGAGTGAACACCGGCGTACTCTACGTGCTCTGAGATACCGTACTCTACTACCTCGCCGTTCTGAGCCACACCGTCGAACTCTATCTCGTTGGTCTCTGTCATGAACTGAGAGATAACCACAGGATACTCCTTGGAAACCTCGGAAGCAGCCTCGAGGAAGCGGCGCAACTCATCATCATCGTGGCAAACGTTCATGGCTGCGCCAGAAAGAACGTAGGATGGACGAACGAGCACAGGATAGCCTACCTCGTCGATGAACTTCTTTACATCCTCCATCGAGGTGAGGGCGCTCCACTTAGGCTGGTCGATGCCCAACTTGTCGAGCATGGCAGAGAACTTGCCACGGTTCTCGGCACGGTCGATGTTGACAGGAGACGTACCGAGGATTGGCACCGACTGGCGATGGAGCTTCATAGCCAGGTTGTTAGGAATCTGTCCACCTACCGACACAATCACACCACGTGGAGACTCCAAGTCGATGACATCGAGAACACGCTCGAACGAAAGCTCATCGAAGTAGAGACGGTCGCACATATCGTAGTCAGTAGACACGGTCTCGGGGTTGTAGTTGATCATGATGGACTTGTAGCCCAGCTTGCGGGCTGTGTTGATGGCATTGACCGAACACCAGTCGAACTCTACGGACGAACCGATGCGGTAAGCACCCGAACCCAGTACGATGACCGACTTCTCGTTCTTGTAGTAGTTGATGTCGTAACCCTCTACGGCGTAAGTCATGTAGAGATAGTTGGTCAGGTCGGGATGCTCGCTTGCCACCGTAGGAATGCGCTTCACGGCAGGCAGGATGTTCAGCTTCTTGCGCTGTGCACGAACGGCGAGAACCTCCTTCTCCATATTGGTGTCCTGTGTCTTCAGCACGAAGCGGCCAATCTGGAAGTCAGAGAAACCCAAGACCTTGGCCTCGCGCAATACCTCTGCAGGAATCTCCTCCAGGGTGTTGTATTCAGAAAGCTTGTGCTTGTAGTCTACGATATTCTTCATGCGCTCGATGAACCAAGGGTCAATCTTGGTCAGCTCCTCGATGCGCTCGATGGTGTAGCCTTCCTCCAGAGCCTGGGCGATGGCGAAGATACGGAGGTCGGTAGGGTTGGAAAGCTCCTCATCCAGGTTGTCGAACTTGGTGTGGTCGTTGCCTACGAAACCATGCATTCCCTGACCAATCATACGGAGACCCTTCTGGAGCATCTCCTCGAATGAACGGCCGATAGACATGATTTCGCCTACAGACTTCATGGAAGAACCAATCTTGCGGCTTACACCGGCAAACTTGGTAAGGTCCCAACGAGGAATCTTACAGATCATATAGTCGAGTGATGGAGCTACATAAGCTGAGTTAGGAGTACCCATCTCGCCAATCTGGTCGAGTGTATAACCGAGGGCAATCTTAGCTGCAACGAAGGCGAGCGGATAACCTGTAGCCTTAGAAGCGAGGGCAGAAGAACGGCTCAAGCGAGCGTTGATCTCGATGATACGGTAGTCGTTGGTCTCAGCATTGAAAGCATACTGGATGTTGCACTCACCCACGATGTTGAGGTGACGGACGCACTTCACGGCGATGTCCTGCAACATCTTCACCTGCTCGTCGGTGAGAGAACAGGTTGGAGCCACAACGATAGATTCACCTGTGTGAATACCCAGTGGGTCGAAGTTTTCCATAGAGGCAACGGTGAAGCAGCGGTCGTTGGCATCACGGATGCACTCAAACTCAATCTCCTTCCATCCCTTCAGGCTCTCCTCAACGAGTACCTGAGGTGCAAAAGTGAAGGCAGATTCAGCAATCTCCTTGAACTCCTCTTCGGTCTTGCAGACACCAGAACCGAGACCACCCAGCGCATAGGCAGAACGGATCATGATAGGGTAGCCGATGTTGCGTGCCGCAGCCACAGCCTCCTCCATGTTCTCGCAAGCGTGGCTTACTGGAACCTTGAGGTCAACCTTGTTAAGCTCCTTTACGAAGAGGTCGCGGTCTTCTGTGTTCATGATAGCCTCTACCGAGGTACCCAACACATCCACACCGTACTCCTTGAGCACACCGTTGAGGTAAAGTTCTGTACCAACGTTCAAACCCGTCTGTCCACCCCAAGCCAGCATAATGCCGTCTGGGCGCTCCTTCTTGATAATTTCAGTTACAAAAAAAGGTGTCACCGGCAAGAAATAAACCTTGTCAGCAATACCTTCACTCGTCTGAATTGTAGCAACATTAGGATTGATAAGGACGGAACTAATACCCTCCTCGCGCAGCGCCTTGAGAGCCTGCGAACCGGAATAGTCAAACTCACCTGCCTGGCCGATTTTCAAAGCACCGGAACCCAGTACGAGGACTTTCTTAAGCTGTTTCTTCATCATTATTTTTATAACTATAAGTTTGTTCTTGAATTGTATCTAATGCTTAGGGTTGTATTTGGGTTGTTTAGGTCAAATACACTATTTCAGGATGCAAAGTTACATCATTTTTCTGACTTCTGCAAATTTCTTAGCCTATTAAATAATATCAATAATAATATTTTTCTTTTAAGAAAGTTTTGAGTTTGTGATATTTTTATTACTTTTGCAAACGTTTACAGCAAATATACAAGACATTAAAATTACAGCTAAAAGATTCTTATACAACAATGAAAGTCGGATTATTCGTCCCTTGCTATGTAGATGCGCTTTATCCAGAAGCGGGTGTGGCTACATACAAGTTGCTCAGACATTATGGGCTTGAAGTGGGATATCCAGAAAGACAAACCTGTTGTGGTCAGCCGATGGCAAATGCTGGCTTTCAGGACAAGTCTATGAAGGTGATAGAAACCTTCGACGATATCTTCAAGGATTATGACTACATCGTGGCACCTTCAGCCTCGTGTGCAGCCTATGTGAGAGTTTATTACCCTAAGATTTTGGAGGGCAAGCACGACTGCGTGGCTTCGACAAAGATTATGGACATTGTGGAGTTTCTGCACGATGTGCTCAAGGTCGACCACGTGCCGGGCAAGTTTGCCCATGTGGTGAGTGTACACAACAGCTGTCATGGCGTGAGAGAGTTGGGACTTTCCTCACCCTCGGAGCAGCATGTGGCTCCTTTCAACAAGATCATCGACCTGTTGCAGATGGTTGAGGGAATCACCATCCACGAGCCCGAGCGCAAGGATGAGTGTTGTGGCTTCGGCGGAATGTTCTCCATCGAGGAGCCTGCCGTGTCCACACGAATGGGCGAGGACAAGATCCGCCGCCACATGGCTACAGGTGCCGAGTATGTGACCGGTCCCGACTCTTCGTGCCTCATGCACATGGCAGGCATTGCCAAGAAGGAGAAGATGCCCATCAAGTTTATTCATGTTGTACAAATACTATCTGCAGGACTATGAGTACAGAACATTCCAAGAGAGCTGCGAAGTTTACGCAGAACGTAGAGAAGACCACCTGGCACGACAACACCTTCTGGTCGGTGCGCCAGAAGAGAGACCGCATGGCGCAGCAGTTGCCCGAATGGGAAGACCTTCGCGAGCATGCGTCAGAAATCAAGAAACACACCATCACCCATCTGGCCGATTACCTCGATATGTTCTCCCAGAATCTGGAGAGCCGTGGCGTCAAGGTGCACTGGGCAAAGGATGCACAGGAGTTCAACGAGATAGTGCTCGGTATCCTCAAGGATCACAACGTGAAAAAGATGGTGAAGTCGAAGTCGATGCTCACCGAGGAGTGCGAGATGAATCCTTACCTCGAACAGCATGGCATTGATGTGGTGGAGACCGATCTGGGTGAGCGCATCATACAGTTGCTGCACCAAAAGCCCAGCCATATCGTGATGCCAGCCATCCACCTGAAACGTGAGGAAGTGGGAAGAATGTTTGAGGAGAAAGGCATCTCCAAGGAAACAGGCAACTACGACCCAACATACCTGACCCGCTGCGCCCGCCATCATCTGCGCAACCAGTTTATGGAGGCAGGAGCTGGTATGACAGGCTGCAACTTCGGTGTGGCAGCCACGGGCGACTGTGTGGTATGCACCAACGAGGGCAATGCCGACATGACCACCTCCATGCCCAAGCTCCACATCGTGGCGATGGGTATAGAGAAGCTGGTTCCCGACTATCAGTCTTTGGCAGTGTTCCAGCGCCTGCTTTGCCGCTGCGGTACAGGTCAGCCCACCACCACTTACACCTCCCATTTCCGTCAGGCCCGTCCGGGTGCTGAGATGCACGTGGTGCTGGTAGACAATGGCAGAAGCGACATCCTTGCCGACGAGGACCACTGGCAGACGTTGAAGTGTATGCGTTGCGGCGCCTGTATGAATACCTGCCCCGTCTATCGCCGTTCGGGAGGATACAGTTACACCTATTTCATCCCCGGCCCAGTCGGTGTGAACCTGGGCATGCTGAAGAATCCACAGCAGTATGCCGACAACGTGTCAGCCTGCACCCTGTGTTTGTCATGCGACAACGTCTGTCCTTCCAAGGTAGGACCAGGCTCGCAGATTTATGTGTGGCGTCAGAGTTTAGAGAAGCTGGGCAAGGCCGACCCCATCAAGAAAGCCATGTCCTGCGGAATGAAGTATCTCTTCGATCATCCTTCGCTCTATACCACGGCCCTGAAGTTTGCACCCCTTGCCAATCTTGTGCCAGAGTGCTGTACACACTTCAGCCGTCTGAATGCATGGGGCATAGGACACGCCATGCCCAAGTTTGCGAAGAAATCGTTTCATCAATTATGGAAGGAGGGGAAAGTAAAATGAAAAAAGAAGAATTGCTGAACAAACTGCGTAAGAATACGCACGTTCAATTCGATATGCCTGCCGTAGCGGTGAAGGGAATCCAATACGAGGATACTTTGAGACAGTTTGTAGAGATGACAGAGTCAGTGGGTGGCCATGTGATAGAAGCCAAGGAAGGCGAGAGCCTTGACGAACTGGTGAAGAGAGCCTATCCTGAGGCAAAGGTTTTTGCCTCCAACCTGCCCGAGATAACCATCGCTCAGAAGAACCCTGATACGGTGGCAGAGGCCAACGACCTGAATGGCACGGATGTGGGAATCGTTCGTGGAGCATTGGGCGTGGCAGAGAACGGCTGCGTCTGGATACCACAGACGATGAAGGAGAAGGCTGTGCTTTTCATCTCCGAGTATCTCGTCATCATCTTGGAGAAAGATAAGGTGGTAAACAATATGCACGAGGCTTATGCCCGTATCGAAATGGATCCGAAGTACAACTTCGGCACATTCATCAGCGGTCCTTCAAAGACAGCCGATATTGAGCAGGCACTCGTCATGGGAGCACAGGCTGCACGAGGTGTGACGGTTGCGCTCGTGTAAGCAGGGGATATAATAAGGTACTCAACTTTCGCATGTGGGGAAGTTAAGTGAAGTTAGGGAAGTTAGAGAGAAGTTAAGGGACAAATGTCCTACGTCTTACGGCAAAAGGCTATTGTCTCTTAACTTCCCGAACGACCGTAGGGAGTGATAACTTCCCTTAACTTCTATAACTTCTATAACTTCTGAACTTGCTAAAGTTCAATACGGTTCTTTCATTCAAAAAAAATACTGTAATGTTGGAAGTTACCTTAGAGGAAGGTCCGCAATATAAGCAGAGAATTACTTGCAAGCGAGTAAACTAAATCATAATAAAAAGTTTTTATGAAAAAAGTATCAAAGTATCATTCTTTGGTTAAACGTAGAGATAAATAACTGATATATAATAAGATAGAAGAATGATACTTTTTGGATTATCTTACAATAAGTATCATAGAAGTATCATAAAAAACGTCATCTAAGTATCACAAAATCGTCATAAGGCATTATGCATAAAAGCAAAGCCGCCGATCTGCAAGGAGTGCCCAAAAACCGTCCGACTTTTGGGCACTCTGTGCACACCGCATGGGCAATAAATGCCCGTCGCTTGGTCTATCGATGCCCATCGCTTGGTCCCTGAGTGCCCGTCGCTTGGTCCCTGAGTGCCCACTTGACGGGTAAGACAGATCACCTGATGGTCTCAGACAGAACGGCTTATGTGATTTTATTCCTAATCCAGCTTGTCAATCTTTTCTCTTATTCATAGTTTGTATTGACATTTTTTACATACTGGAAGAGTAGGTGCTAAAGTTTTTTATCAAACTGGAATAGAAGACACTTCTTTTTTAGTCTTTTAAATCGACTCAAAGCCGAATTTAATGATGTTTCTTGTGATTTATGATACTTCTATGATACTTCTTGTAAAATAAAGGAAAAGTATCATTCTTGTATAATGCAGTATATCAGATGTTTATAAGAATATCGCACTAAATAATGATACTATGATACATTTTTCAGCAAAAAATACTCATGCGCAAGTAATTATTTTCAATACATCTTTCATATTATCCAGCAGATAACTGATAGTCTTGTCTTCCATTTCTTGAGGAAAACCAAATCGAGCTTCGGCAATAGAGCCGATGATGGCCTCGATGGTGTCGCTGTCGCCACCATGAAAAATGGCAAGTCGAAGACCATGACACTAACCATAACACTCAAAAAGTGCCATTGACGAATAAACAGAAGGATATAGTAAACTTCTGTAGCGTCCCAAGAACAAGTAGGGAAATTCTGGAAAGAGCCGGTGTTGTCTATCATATAAAAAATATAGCCAAATACATCGCCTCCCTTGTTGCAGCCGGATATTTGCAGATGACTAATCCTGATAATCCTACGGCAAGCAACCAGAAATACAAGAAAGTAATCATCAAATAAGAATAGCACAATAAGAAAGAATATATAAAACCTGAAATGCAGGAGCATGAGATAGAAGCCCAACAGTTGCTGACAGGAAAACCAATTATCTGAAAAAAATATCTCAATATACACCGTTGGGTGGATAAAATGGTTGTATGGTATGGGATGGCTATCCTTTATCTTATAAAATACGGGGATCCAGACTTTTTCTGAAACTTTTTTCCCGTTTTCTTTGCGTTTTCAAAAAAAAAACTTATTTTTGCAACTAACTAGATGTAGAACTTTTAAATGAATAAGTATGGCTTTAAAAATTAAAACTCGTGAAGAAGCAATTGCAGTATTACGAGATATGGTTAGACGTAAAAAAGAAATGGAAGCAAAGGCTCAAATAGACTTTGCTAAAGCACGAGAGGAGGCTGCAGACTGTTATGCATGCCTTTAACTTAACTCGCCTCAATTTTCATTCTCCTTATAAGGTCTGGATAGATAATGGATCATATAAGTTCTTAACAGATTATGGTGTTCAGTATCGAATAGAATTTGTAGAAAACAATAATATTTGGGAGGATGAAAAAGCGTATGAATTCGGCATTCTCAATGAAAACAAGAAGAATTCTCCTAACGATTCTAAAGTTAAAGCAACTATACAAAGATATATGCTAAGCTTGTAGAATGGAAAAATCTTAATCGTATAAAAGTTATGCTTGCAGAAAAGGGGAAAACGAATAAATGGCTTGCAGAGAAACTTGGCAGAAACCAAGCAACTGGCTTATAATTCGTGAATTGTATCAAAATTTGTATCAAAATCAAATAAGCATAACAATGGAACCATCTATATACAGTTTTTCACTTTGTAGCGCACTGCCGTTAATGTTATTCTTCGGCTTTTATTTTTTGTTTGCAAAGACTCCT
>CAVACC010000074.1:0-16587 GCA_963587495.1 Clostridia bacterium
AGTAAACGCTCTATATTATGTCACGACACCTCCACCCTCCCAAGTCCTCGTCTCAGCCATCTCCCCTTTTAAAAGGAAGAAAAGCATCAACTCGGCGTGAGCGAACGGGTATCTGCGTACAAAGGTAACGAAAATAATCGGAAAGTCGTATCGTTTTCAAGGACTTTTTATCAAGAAATATAAAGATTCTGCTATGTGAAGGCACACAACAACCGAACAAAGACAACAAAAGAGCGGAAAATAAACTGTTAACTGTTGACCTCGTTGCCTTCCGCTATCTTGCAGAAGCTTACAACTCGTAAGCATCTACAAATTCAAGGCTGTTATGAATCAAGGTCGATATGTATTCACGCAACTTGTGGATTTTCTTCCAAGGAAGAACTTTGAGTGGTTGGTAAAAAAGTATGAAGGCAACAAATATATTAAGAGATTTAAAGGGGAAAAAGGAAAAAGACCCCAAGGCTTATCCCTTAGGGTCTTTATTATTTTCTGCCCCTATAGGGGGCATATTGTTTCGTCAATTACGCGTTGGCTGCTACTGAAATCCAGTCGAAGACGAATGAGCAGATACCGAAAGCCACGATGCCAACTGTGCAGATGGCAAGAGCCAACTTGGTTGAGCAAGCGCTCTGGAAGGTTGGCAGCGGACTGTCGCTGTGCTTGATGAACATCGCCTTCACGATGAGCAAGTAGTAGTACAAGCTGATGACTGTGTTGACCAAAGCGATGAATACTACGCCATAAGCCCATGCTCCAAGAGTTGTGTGGATATCGGCACCATGAACGGCAGCCATAAACACGAAGAACTTAGAGAACATACCGGCGAATGGAGGTATACCGCCCAATGAGAACAACGCCAAAGTCATGAGGAAAGCCAAACGTGGATTGGTCTTATAGAAACCATTGTAGCTGTCCATCTGCACAGTACCGCCATTGTGCTCCTCAACAGAAGAGATGATGGCAAACACACTCAGGTTGGCTACTACGTAAATGAGAACATAGTAAGTCAGCGAGGTGATGCTCAAGGTTGAGTTGCCGATGACTGCCAACATGATGTAACCTGCCTGAGAGATAGAAGAGAATGCCATGAAACGCTTCAGGTCGCTCTGACGGATGGCAAACAGGTTGGCGATAGTGATAGAAAGTACAATCACGATGTAAAGCAATACGGTCCAGTACTCTACCATTGGCTGGAACACCTTCATGAGGATAGCGCAGAGTGTGAACGCTGCAGCACCCTTAGATACTACTGACAGATAACCTGTAACAGTAGTTGGTGCACCCTGGTATGAATCGGCTGTCCAGAAGTGGAAAGGAACCAAGGAAATCTTGAAGCCCAAGCCACTGAAGAAGAATACCATACCGGCGATGGTCAATGGAGAGGCAGAGATGGTCTGAGCCACGTCGTCGAAGTACAATGTGCCACAGGCAGCATAAAGCAAAGAGATACCGTAGATCATCACGCCGCTTGAGAAAGTAGCGGTAAGGATGAACTTGGCACCTGCCTCAGCAGAGTTGTGACGATACTTGTCGAAGGCAACCAAGCAAGCCATTGGCACGGACGCCATCTCAAGACCGAGGAAGAACAGGAGGAAGTGGTTGGCACTTACCATCATGTTCATACCCAACAGAGTAGAGAGAACCAACATATAGAACTCGCCCTCCTTGAAGGCAGTGTCCTTACGGCTCAACCACTCCTTGGCCTGTATCAGGACAATCAGTGTACCAAGCGCCAACACGGTCTTGAGAACACCAGCAGCAGGACCAGAGGTGTACATTCCACCAAAGGCCGATGTGGCTTCTGTAGGGAAGATGTTGATGGCGATATGAGCCACCATCATGAGGCATACCAGAGGATTGAACCACTTACGGTCTGCGCTCTTGGAACTGCAGAAGTCAGCAATGAAAGTGATCAACAGAACTACCATCAGAGTAGCTTCTGGAATCATATTTAAAAATTGACTGTAATTCATTTCTTCTGATATTTATTACATGATTACACTAAAGATAGGACCTACAGCGTCCATGATGATCTCCTCTGCCCAGAGAGGGAACATACCAAGACCTGCCACACAGGCAATCAGACCTGCTACAGCGATACGCTCGTCCCAGGTTGCATCGTGAAGCTTCTCCAACTTGGCGTTAGGAACCTTCTGATACAGAATCTTACCCACACAACGCAGAATGTAAACCGCTGTCACTACGATAGAGGTACAAGCGATGATGGTACATACACGATGGAACATATCTGCATTCTGGAATGAACCTACGAAGATGGTCATCTCGGCTACGAAACCAGAGAAACCAGGCAAACCGAGGTTAGCCAAACCAGCTACTGCATAACCTACTGAGAGGAATGGGATAATCTTCATCAAACCACCCAGATAACGTACGTCACGTGTACCAGCCTGATGGTAAATCATACCGATAACGGCGAAGAAGAGGGCGGTCATCAAACCGTGAGACAACATCTGGAGGATTGCACCAGTAGCAGCTGTCTCGGTCATCATACAGAGAGCGAAGAGCACCATACCACAGTGAGATACTGATGAGTAAGCGTTGATGTACTTCAAGTCGGTCTGTACACAAGCTGACAAAGCACCATATACGATAGAGATAGTAGTCAGTACGAGGAACACCTTGATCCAGAATCCGTGAGTAGCAGCTGGCAAGAGGAACATGGCGATACGGAAGCAACCGTAACCACCCAACTTCATCAATACACCGGCGTGCAACATAGATACAGCTGTAGGCGCACTTGCGTGACCGTCAGGAGACCATGTATGGAATGGGAACAGCGCACCGAGGATACCGAAACCGATGAAGAGCAATGGGAAGAACACGTTCTGCACGCTCTCAGGAATAGCGTGAGCGCCATGGGTGTGGTGAGCGATGTCGAGGATTTCGAATGTCTGGGCACCACTGTAGAAGTAAATACCCAAGATACCGATAACCAAGAGGGCAGAACCACCCATCAACATCAAAGTCAACTTCATGGCTGAATACTCCTTCGCACCACTACCCCAAACACCGATGAGGAGATACATAGGAATCAGCGCCACCTCGTAGAACATGAACATGGTGAACATGTCGATAGAGATGAAGAAGCCATAAACACCAGTGCTCAAGAGTGTGAACCAGAGGAAGTACTCCTTCTTCATTGGCTCCATCTGCCAAGAAGCAAATGTACCGGTGAACACGATGATGGAAGTCAGAAGAATCATCACTACAGAAATACCATCCACACCGAGTGAATAGTTGATGTGCAAAGGTTCAAACCAAGGCACACTGTAAGTGAAGAGCATAGGAACCTGGTCTGCTGGCATTGTCTCACGAGCCTCGAGAAATGCAAACACCAAATAGATGGAGAGACCAAGCAACACGCTGGCACCTGCTACCATCACACCACGAACCTGCTTGTCGTTGCGTGCCAACCAGAGGCCGAGCAACATCAGGAGTGGTACTATGACGAATATACTTAAATTCATTTCTTTTCTATTTACTTAATTGTGAGACATTCATTAAAGAAGAGCGAGCAGACACAGGGTCAATGCCACTGTACCGGTGAGGAACCAGATAGCATAGCTGCGAACATCACCACTCTGCCATGGACGGATGGTCTCGCCTGCCTCCTGTGTACCCCAAGCCATGAAGTTGAAGGTACCATCGATAACGCGACGGTCGAACCATGCGATTGGCTTTGAGAAGCAACCGAAGACAATCTTGTGGGTGAAGAACTGCCAAGCATCGTCGATATAGAAACGGTTCAAGGCTGCCTTGTGCAACTTAGGCATCTTCTTAGCCAAAGCGTCTGCCAATGGAGTCTTCTTAGGAGCATACATGTAAGTAGCCAGACCGATACCGATGATTGCAACAATCACAGATGTAGTTGCCACGCTCATGTCGATATGGATATCGTAGCTCTGACCTGTAGCAGATACGAAGTGACCGAATGGAATCAAACCGCAGAGGCAAGAGATGATGGCGAGGAATACCAATGGACCCCACATCACGAAAGGAACCTCCTGTGGCTTGCGACGGTTCTCAGGATCAAGCTCATAGTAGCTCTGTCCCCAGAAGATGACGTAGTAGAGACGGAACATGTAGAATGCAGTCATACCGGCAACCACTGTCATGAACCAGCCCATGAATGGAGAGAACTGGAAGCATGCTGAGATAATCTCATCCTTTGACCAGAAACCTGCGAATGGAGGAATACCTGCAATCGCCAAGCAACCGATGAGGAAGCAGATGTTGGTAATAGGCATGTACTTGTGCAGACCGCCCATGTAATCCTTGAAGTTACTGCCGATGATGACGATGATGGCACCAGAGCAGAGGAAGAGCAATGCCTTGAACATAGCGTGGGTAAACAGGTGGAAGATACCAGCCATGTAACCCAAACCACCGTGGTGGTTATCTACTGCGAAGCAGACACCGAGCGCTACGAGCATGTAGGCAATCTGAGAAATAGTAGAGAAAGCCAGACCACGCTTGATATCACGCTGGCAGCAAGCTACGGCTGCTGCATAGAATGCGGTGAAGGCTGCAATGTAAGCTACATAGTGCAATGTCTCAGGAGCATACTGTACCCAGATTGGGAAGAGGCTGGCTACCTGATAAACACCGGCTACAACCATGGTAGCGGCGTGGATCAACGCAGAAACAGGTGTTGGACCCTCCATCGCATCTGGCAACCAGATGTGCAATGGGAACATCGCACTCTTACCGGCACCACCGATGAACATGAGGAACAACGCTGTTGGCATGACCCAAGCTGCACCTGCCAAAGCTGAGTTGAGCTCTGGCTGAGCATTCAAGTCGTAGTTGAAGGTTCCTACATAGAAGCTGTAGAACAGGATACCGATGAGGAAGAAGAGGTCAGCGAAACGGGTTACGATGAACGCCTTCTTGCTGGCATGAACTGCAGCATGCTTTGGATAGTAGAAACCGATGAGCAGGTATGAGCACACACCCACCAACTCCCAGAACAGATACATCTGGAAGATGTTGGTAGCTACTACCAAGCCCAACATTGACATGGTGAAGAGGCTCAGGTAAGCGTAGAAACGCTGCATACCCTTCTCATATTCCTCAACCTTGTAGTTCTCATCACGCTCTGCCATATAGCCGAAGCTGTAGATGTGAACCATGAAGCTGACGGTGGTAATCACGATGAGCATCAATACAGAGATTGGGCTCAGACGGAAACCGATGTTGAAGGTGAGCAACTCAGTAAACTTCAACCATGTGAAATTAAATACGGTAACAGTTGGGTACATACCTGTTGAGGCATCACGACCCACTGCAAAGAAGTACTCGTATGCTGTATAGACAGACATGGCGAATACACAGCCCATCAATACGGTACCGATGAGTGCTGCTACCGGTCTTTTCATCTTCATACCCACAAGTCCCAGAACCAGGAAGCTCAGGAATGGCAGAAGAAGTATCAAAAATGCATAATTGTATTCCATTGTCTTTTAGAATTTCATGTTTTCAATACTGTTCACCTGGTCACTGTGATAGTTGCGGTAAACGTTGATAATAATAGCGAGCGCTACGGCTGTCTCGGCTGCTGCTACTCCGATAGAGAACAATGTGAAGAAGAAACCTTCCAACTGTCCTGGGAAGAGGATGCGGTTGAACACAGCGAAGTTCAGGTCGGCTGCATTCAATACAAGCTCGATGGAGATGAGCATGGCAACGAGGTTACGGCGTGTACAGAAGCCATAGACTCCGATGAAGAACAAGAGTGCTGAGAGCACGAAGAAATATTGTACTGGAATCATTTCTTATCCTCCTTTCTTGCGATTAAGATACCACCGATGATACATGCCAACAGGAATACGGAGATGAACTCGAATGGCAATACATAGCCATACTTGTCAGCACCTACCAGTGCAGAACCTACCAGCTCCATTGGCACCTCGGTGTCGGCTACAGTTGCAGCCATATCAATAAAGTGATTCTTCAACACGATGACTGCCAAGGTGACGAAACCTACGAGGCAGACGAGTGCGCGGCCCAAGATCTTGCTACCCTTGACATGCTCCAGGAGACCCTGAAGGGTACGCTTGGATACCAACTGGATAGCGAAGACGTAGAGGATGGTGATACCGCCGGCATATACTGAAATCTGAGCAGCACCCAGATAGGTATAGTCGAGCAGGAAGAACATACCTGCAATACCGAAGAGCACGAACAACAGGAAGGTTGCCGCACGCATGATACGCTTGGTAGCTACGCACATGATGGCTGAGCCAAGGATGACTACTGCCAAGATGACGAACATAAATAAATTAGCTGTTATCATTGTCTAATGTCCTCCTTACTTAGTCTTGGTGTTAAACTTACCGATTTCCAATGGTGCACCACCCTCGATGAGGTTTGGAAGGCTACCGCCCTTATATACCTCCTTGTCAAGGTGCATCACCAACTTGTTGCGGTCGAAGACTGCATTCTCGAAATCGTTGACAAACTTGATTGCACCGAAGTTACATGCGTTGACACAGAGCTCGCAGAACATGCAGTCGCCCAAGTCGTACTGGTAATCCACCAACTTGCGCTTCTTCTTGCCTGTCTCTGGGTCCTCCACCATCTCGGTCTGAATCTTGATGGTATCGTTAGGGCATGACTTCTCACACAATGTACAACCCACACACTTGTAAGCCTCGTTCTCATCACGAACGAAGACCAGGCGACCACGGAAACGTGGAGATACGTGGAGTGTAGTCTTGCGGTTCTCAGGATACTGCTCTGTGCTCTTTGGTGTGAAGTACTCCTTCATGGTAGTCTTCATACCGATAGCGAGGGTCTTCAAACCCGCTGCAATACCGCCGAAATATGAATTGTTAGACATACTTTCTTATTATTATAATAATGTGTATTAAAGATTATCCGTGGAATCCGAATGCTACGCATACTGTCATCAAGATCAAGATGACCAGTGACAATGGCATCAGATACTTCCACTCCAACTTCAGAATCTGGTCGATACGGAGACGTGGGAATGTCCAACGTACCCACATCAGGAGCCAAACCACAGCAAAGGTCTTACCGAAGAACCAGATGAAACCTGGGATGAGGTTCATCAGATTGTCGAAGCCCTCGATACCGATGTTCAATGGCGCCCAACCACCGAGGAATACGGTAGAAGCGATACCAGAAATCACGAAGAGGTTGAGGTACTCAGCCAGGTAGTAGAAACCGAAGCCCATACCAGAATACTCAGTGTGGTAACCTGCGGTCAACTCACTCTCAGCCTCAGCCAAGTCGAAAGGACCACGGTTAGCCTCAGCATTACCTGCTACGAGGAATACGAGGAAAGCCAAGATAGCTGGCACATGACCCTTGATAATCAACCAGTTCCAAGCACCAGTCTGAGCCTCTACGATACCGCTTACCTGCATGGTGCCGGTAAGAACGACTGCAGAAATCAGACAGAGACCGAGAGACATCTCGTAAGAAATCATCTGTACGGCACCACGCATGGCAGATACCACAGAGTACTTGTTGTTAGATGCCCAACCAGCGAGGAACACACCCAAAACGCCGATAGAACTTACGGCAGTGATGAGGAATACACCTACGTTGAAGTCAAGAATATGAGCTCCCTTGTTCCATGGAAGGAATGAGAAAGTACCTACAGAGGCAATGATCACGAGGAATGGTGCCATGTAGTAGAGCAGCTTGTCGGCTCTATCCACAGCGAAGATCTCCTTGATCAACATCTTGAGCACATCGGCGAATACCTGGAAGATACCCCAAGGACCTACACGCATAGGGCCGAGACGGCACTGGAAGTAGGCACACACCTTACGCTCCATGAAGATAAGTACGATAGCGATGAGGGCGTATGCTGTCAAAATGCAGATACCCACGAGCACGCACTCTATCAGAATCGACAGGAAGTCGCCCAGACCCAAGGTCTGGCGAAGCAGATTGTCGATGAATGTTGTTACTATACTAAAATCAAACATAATTATCTATCAATATCAGGGATTACGAAATCGATTGCTGCACCTGTAGTGATGAGGTCGGCGATCTTCTGACCACGGAGCATTGGATCCAAGGCTCCTGTGAGTGAGAGACCCATCGGACGCATCTTCATACGGTATGGACTCTTGTCACCCTTTGAGTCGAGATATACACCAAACTCGCCGCTGGCACCCTCTACAGAGAAGTACCACTGTCCCTCTGGAACCTTGATGATTGGCTTCTGCTTGATGTAGTACTCACCCTCTGGAATGTTGTCGATCAACTGCTCGATGATGTCCAAGCTCTGATACAACTCCTGGATGTGTACATAGTAACGATCCATTGAATCGCAACCGGTAAGGGTGATTTCCTTCCACTCTACCTTGTCGTACATATCGTATGGATGACGCTTGCGGGTATCGTTCTTCCAACCTGATGCACGACCGGCAGGACCGGTTACGGCATAGTTGATACAATCCTCAAGATTCATTGGACCTACGCCTTCGAGACGGTTGTGAGTAATCACGTTGTCGCCGAATACGTCAAGGTACTCCTGAATCATCGGACGGAGATACTTGCAGAGGGTCTTCACATTCTGAACGAAGTTAGGGTCGATATCTGCCTGCAGACCACCGATACGGTAGTAGTTCTGGATCAGACGGCCACCGGTTGTCTCCTCCATCACGTTCAATACGTGCTCACGGTCGCGCATACAGTAGAGGAATGCTGTCAGGGCACCCAGGTCCTGTGCAGTACAGCCGAGGTACAGCAAGTGAGAGTCGATACGCTGCAACTCGTCCATGATGGTACGGATGTAGCGGATGCGGTCTGAGAGTTCGATACCCATGGCCTCCTCGATAACGCCAACCAATGCGTGGCGGTGCATCATGGCAGAGAGGTAGTTCAGACGGTCGGTCAAAGCCAAAGTCTGAGGATAGGTCATTCCCTCCCACATCTTCTCGATACCACGGTGAATGTAGCCAAGGTGTGGATAGATGCGCTTCACGGTCTCGCCGTCGATAACGGTCTGCAGACGGAGCACACCGTGGGTGGATGGGTGGTTAGGACCGATATTCACCACATAGTCGTCATCGTCGAAACGGCGCTTCTGTGTTTCTACCAAATGTCCGTCGGCACTCAGCGAGTACTCTACGGTGAAGTCGTCCTCTGGCTCGTCGGTGCAAGGGAACTTGTTTGCCTCAGGATTCATATCGAAGTCCTTGCGCAATGGATGGCCCTGGAAGTCGGTGCGCAGGAAAAGTCGGCGCATGTCTGGATGACCCAGGAACTTGATGCCGACGAAGTCGAACACCTCGCGCTCCAACAGGTCAGCCACCTTCCAAAGATTGATGACTGTAGGAATCACATCACTGCCATCCACCTTCTTGGCGATGGTCTTTACCGAGCAGCGCTCGTTGGTCTGAGTATTCTCGAGAATATAGATACATCCGAGACCTTCCTCACCGAAGTCTTCACCGATGATGGTAACAAGGTAGTCGAAATGCTTCTCGTTCTTCAACTTCGCCATTTCTGAGGCGAAATTATCAAAACTCAATTCAATATTATTCAGTTTCATGTTCTTATACCTTATTATATTAATCAGTTAGACCTTTCTGAGGGTCGAAATCCTCAGGTACTTCAGTTACGATGATAGGCTCCTTGTGTCCGAGCTTCTCGCTGTCAGAGAGGTTCTCGTTGCTCAAGCCGCGAAGACCGCCCTTGCTCATAGAGAGTTCCTTCTCATCCTGAGTCATCTTGTGGTTAGCACCACCGAAGAATTTCTCAACCTTTACCTTACGCTGCAACTGCATCATACCATAAAGGATAGCCTCAGGGCGTGGAGGACATCCAGGGATATAAACATCCACAGGAACCAACTCGCTGATACCACGAACCACATTGTAGCTCTTCTTGAACGGACCACCAGAGATGGCGCATCCACCCACAGCTACCACATACTTAGGCTCAGCCATTTCATCGTACAAACGTTTGAATACAGGTGCCATCTTATTGGTAATAGTACCGGCACACATGATCAAGTCAGCCTGACGTGGAGAGTTACGGGTTACCTCGAAACCGAAACGGGAGAAGTCGTAACGTGCACAACCTACAGCCATGAACTCGATACCACAGCAAGAAGTACCGAAGGTCAAAGACCAGAGAGAGTTACTACGTCCCCAGTTGATGGCTGCATCGAGAGAACCAACTACCACGTTAGCACCACCCTCATTGAGCTCTTGCGCAATCTTTTCGAGGGTATCGTTGTCCTTAAACTCGTCGTAAGGAATACTCTTGATAGAGGCTCTTTTGTTTACTTCCATTCCAATGCTCCTTTCCGCCAAGCATAAGCAAGGCCAAATACCAATACCAACAGGAAGAACCCGATGCTCACGAGAGCCATAGGTCCAAACTGCTTAACTACGACTGCCCATGGGTAAAGCAATACTGTCTCGATATCAAACATCAAGAAAAGGATGGCGAAGAGGTAGTAGCCGATGTGTGATGGCAACCATGAGCTACCACGTGTCGGAATACCACACTCAAAAGGTTCACCCTTTACCGGATTGTATGAACGAGGACCGATCAACTTTGCGATGACATAAGCAGCCACCACCAAGGTTACAGCCGTCAGCAAAACGGTGATAAATAGTGTAAAGTTCATAAAAAATTATAACGTTATTATTTAAACTGCTTGTAAGCGGCTGCAAAGTTACAAATTTATTTCGTAACAGCACGCTTTTTCTTAAGAAAAGTTTTAGTTTTTTCATTCTTCTTCCACTTCGACATTTTTTCGCTTTACGGGAGTATGAATATTGAAGAATTTAAAGGGAAAAAGGCAGGGAAACTGCATAAACAAAACTAAAAGAAAGAGCCCACTTGAAAAAGTCAATTTTACGAAAACCTGCATTTGCTTATCAATAAGTTACAAAGACAAAAAATACGATTTTCGACTTTTTCAAGTGGACTCAGATAAACTCCTTCACTTATCTGATGGCTCCGATAATCTCATGCACGGATGAGCAGCCATGAGCGTCGAGCCAGTCGTTGATGCCGTCCTTCACCTTCTTGGTCACGGCAGGATCCAGGAAGTTGGCTGTACCAATCTCTATCGCTGTGGCACCACACATCAAGAACTCAATGGCATCCTTGGCTGTAGTAATTCCGCCTAAACCTACAACTGGAATCTTGACGGCATGAGCCACATCGTACACCATACGGAGGGCCACAGGCTTTACACATGGGCCGCTCAGACCGCCGGTACGGATGCTCAGCAGCGGCTGACGCTTCTCGATGTCTACAGCCATGCCCATCAGGGTGTTGATGAGCGATACGGCGTCGGCTCCCTCAGCCTCGCAGGCACGGGCAATATCGGCGATATTGGTCACATTGGGCGACAACTTAACAATCAACGTCTTGTTGTATGCCTGACGCACGGCTCTTACCACCTGGGCAGCACCCTCGCAGGTCACACCGAATGCCATTCCGCCGTCCTTCACGTTAGGACAAGAGATGTTGAGCTCAATGGCAGGTATCTTGTCCAGTTCGCCTATTCGGGCCGCACAGGCTGCATAATTCTCTGGCGAATGACCCGACACGTTGACAATCATATTGGTGTCGATATCCTTGATTTGAGGATAGATATGCTCGCAGAAATAGTTCACGCCCTTGTTCTGCAAGCCCACACAGTTGAGCATTCCCTGTGGTGTTTCTGCCATTCGGGGATAGTCATTGCCCTCGCGAGGCTCCAGCGTGGTGCCCTTTACGATAATGCCGCCTATCTCGTCAAGAGGTACAAAATCGGCAAACTCCAGTCCGTAACCAAAAGTTCCCGAGGCTGTCATCACGGGATTCTTGAGCTTCAGATGATGTATATTTACGCTTAATGATGCCATAATATTCTGTTGTTTTTAATTCATTTTCCTTTACAAAGTAAGAATTACCTTGAAACGATATTTAGTATAATATATTGACAAATCAAGAGGGATATCAATCCCAGAGCAGATTCTTCACATTGATGACCGGACCGTCCTTGCACACACACTGGTTGCCCTTCACGGTCTTCTCCACGCAGCACAGGCAGGCGCCCACACCACAGGCCATCTTGTTCTCCAACGAGACCTCGCACTCCACGTCTGCCTTCTTGGCATAACGCGCCACACTCATCATCATAGGCTTAGGACCACAGGTGCTGATCATGTCAAACTGCTCGTGCTGAAGGATGGAATGGTTGGTGACAAAACCTTGCTCGCCAGCACTGCCGTCCTCGGTGGTGATGCACACTCTGCCGTACTTGGCAAACTCGTCCAGTTCGAGCAGGTCGGTTGCTGTACGGGCTCCCAAGAGGAACACGGGGTCGGCACCCTGATCTTTCAGCAGCTTGCCGAAGTAGAGCAGCGGAGCCACACCTACGCCACCGCCTACCAGCAGATAGCGCTGACCGGGTGCCGTGGGCATGGTGAAACCATTGCCAAGCGGCAACATACAATTGAGCACATCGCCAGGCTGGAGCTTGGACAACTGACGGGTTCCGTCGCCGACAACTGCCACAAGAAGCCACAGCTGGTTCAGCTCACGGTCTACAAAGTTGATGGAGATAGGACGGCGAAGCATCGTGGCAGGCGAATGGTCTACACGTACTTCCACAAACTGTCCTGGCAGGATTTCGGGGAGCGCCTTGTCGTCGGTCAACTTAATCAACACGTGCTTGTCGCTCAATGGTTCAACCGAAACCACTTTGAGGTCTAAAATATATTTTTTCATCTTCAGGATTTGAGTATTGTTCGTCTTGTTTGAATTCTGTTCTTGTTGACTACGGCTCTGTATTATCTATGATTGCGCGCATACGCACGTACACTTATCATGATGGCTTGCTTTTATCATGAAAGCTTGCTTTCAAATTGCCGAGTGCCGCTTTATCTTCTGCAAAGGTACGAAAAAAATAGGGAACACAAAACAAAAACCAGACAAATGGAGAAAAAGTATGAAAAAAGAAGTTCATAAAACAAGAAATGAGGGAATCAGGACAAGAGCGATTCAGCTAAAAAATGACTAAAACACTTGTCTTGACTCCTTCATTTCTTACTGCCAGGAGAGCCAATCTGACGGCTCCCGAAGATGCCACTTTCGAGGCATGGAATGACTATTTCTTAAGTACGAAAGTCTCCCAAGTCTGATCATCGTAAAAGATACGGATCTCGGTGATTTTACGTTGCGGTTTGTCAATATATTTAACTTCCGTTTGGGCTATATTTTTGCGTGTCGTATTTACACTATGGTTTACAGGTTGATCAAAAAGCGAACCTGAAGGATAAGCCGAAGAGGGCTGCGAGGAAGAATGAGCCGACAGCGAGGCTGCAGAAGCCGACTGAGAAGAAGGTGAAACTTCAGCAGGATCGTCGTTCGAGAAATCGAGTGCCATATCCGTAGGCTCATGACGCGCAGACGAACTGCTACCAGAGGTTGCATCCGATGGGGTGGGCGCAGCACCATCGTGAATATACATCGGACCGACTCCGTAGAGCAACCAGTCGAGACTGATGAGTGGAAACTTGCGCTTGATCAACTCAACCGTATTAAGCGTAGCGCGACTCTTACCGGTGAGGATGTTGCTCAGGGTAGGAGTGGAGATTTGAGTCATCTGAGCGAAGCTTTGCTGGGTGAGATGCTGGTCCTCCATAATCTGTCTAATTCTATCTTTCATACCGAATAGGTGTTATTTTTGTACTTTTTCTAAGATTTTACAAAGGTAAATATTTTTTTTGAGACCACCAAGAAATATAAAGAGAATTTTGATTTATAAAGTTTATATTTATCTATTTAAATTTATAAATTATACTCTATTAAACGTAAGTTTTCGGGTTTAGATTTATAAACCTATATTTAGTGTTTCAAAGTATTTACAAAGAAATTATTTATAATAAAAGGCTAATAAACTGGGATTTAGCATAGTATTTCACGTAAATAGGCGCATAAAGGGTGCTTTATGCAGGTTTTTGATGTATAGTGATTGTTTTTTGTGCTTTTTAAATCGATAAATTCACATAATTCATTGGTTTTTGGTACTTTAGACGACTAAAAAATGGTATGTATATTTATTCGTTTACGTTTTATAAGAAGATAATTTAGTTTATATTATTAAATTATTGCCAACTATAAATATATTCAGTTTTAGTTTTGAAATTGAAATTTACCTTGTTTTCAATTTAAAGTTTTAAAATATAAATTTCTAAATTTCATTATTATAAATCTTAATAAATACAAACGATAAATATTTGAAGCTATAAAACTGCTCAAATTTTCATTTTTTCTGTTTTGCTTATCACAGGTTAACTCACATCCAAATTCGCGAGTTTTGAGGAGGATAAACAACGATTCAGAAACGTAAAATACTATTTATCAATACTTTACACAAAAACAAGGCTGTTTTCAAGCAATCTCCTTTTAAATCAGAAATAGGTCAAACAGAGGAGAAAAAAGGGCATTTTTGATTATTTTCGTTCATTTTCACCCCATTTTTACCCCTATTTTCATTCAACAGAGCCCCATATTTACTTTTTCTGGCATTACTTCCGGCTCATTTTCCTGCAAGAGGAGTCCTGCTCCATGCCGCAACACTCCCCAATGGGCAACATCAGAAACATGAAAAAGGGCAACCCCGGAAAGGATTGCCCATTGTATTTTTTAGAAAACTCAATTACAAAACTGGAGATAAAACTGCCATCCCCAAGAGCAGAAAAACCAGACTGTCCGATCAGCTTAATGGAGGATGAAAAAGATGAGTTCCTGCATCAGTTCGCCAGCCGAAGTATTGGGGTTGTTGAAGCCCTTCATCTTGGCATCCACCTCCTTCATCTTGGCAATAATCTGCATCACCTTCATTCCATTATAGTTTCTCATTCCTGTCGTATAATCGCGCACACCCCAGGTTGATTTCAAATCCAGGAATTTTGCGAGCTCTGTTTCGTTCTGTTTATTGGGTGCATAATACGCCAACATCAAATTTTGGAAATAAGAAAAGAGCAACGGGAGAAGTGAGAAGGCTCCACCCGACTTTGGATTATTGTCAAAATATTGTACTATCTGATTTGCCTTGAAAACATCCTTGTTGATGATCGCATTTCTCAGCTCGAAGACATTAAAATCCTTGCTCACTCCGATTTCGCGTTCCACGATTTCGGGCGTCACTCTCCTGTCGTTTTCCGACAGCGAAATGAGCACCTTGTCCAGTTCGGAGGTAAGACGGTGCAAGTCGGGACCGATGTGATCGGCAATCATCTGTGTGGCCTTCGGCTCGATGGTGGTGTTGCGCACTTTCAGATATTTCTCTATGAAACCCGCCAGTTGGTAATCTTTCATTTTTTTGCTCTCCAAGAGCACACCCGTCTGTGCCACCTTGGTGAGGAGCGTCTTCGGACTCTTCAAAGTTCCGTTTTTATAGCACACACATAAGATGGTCGATTTTACGGGATTTTCGAGATACTTGTCGAGTGCCTCGAAATTTTTCAAATTTTGAGCCTCTTTCAGAATCACCACCCGATGCTCTGCCATCATAGGATAACCCTTGCACTGATCTACCACCTGAACTGCCGTCACAGTGGGAGACCCGAAAAGCACCACCTGATTGAAATCGCGTTCTTCCGGCTGGAGCGCATGTTCCATCAGGTAATCACAAATTTTGTCGATATAGTACGACTCGTCACCCATCAGCAAGTAAACGGGTGAGAAGTTGCGAGCCTTCAGATCTTTCATGACCGACTCATAACTTACGCCTTGTTTTTTTTCTGCCATTACGATATTTTTTGTATCTTTGCATCAGCTTCGCCGATGTCGGAATTTATTTCAGCCACAAAGATACGAAATATTTTTCTAACAATCTGCCAGAAAGGAAAGAAATCGGCGACTATATATATAAAAGGTAAAACAAACATGACAAGTCTCAACTTACCGCCCTTCGACGTTCGCCTGAAAGGCACGAAGCAGGCGCCTCTGATTTTCGATTTTCTGAGAAGACGCTACGTCCGGCTCACTCCCGAAGAGTGGGTGCGGCAGCACTTCGTTCACTTCATGGTGGAGCACCGCCACTACCCTGCCTCACTGCTTGCCAACGAGGTTTCGCTGCATGTTGGCGACAAGGTTCTCAGGGCCGACACCATCCTATACAACAAGCAGCTGCAGCCGGTAATGATCGTAGAATACAAGGCTCCCCACATACCTATCACGCAGACTGTTTTCGACCAAATTGTCACCTACAACATGCTGCTGCATGTGGACTACTTGGTGGTGAGCAACGGGCTGCAGCACTATGTCTGCAAGATGGATTATGACGGTAAAAAATATTTATATTTGGAAGAGTTGCCAGACTACTCAAATATTTTTACAGAATAAAGACTGCTATATTCAGGTAATAACAGTCAATCATCTACCGAACCCGGAATAGTATCCATTCACACTAATGACACTAATGACACTAATGACACCGCAAGAAGTGTAAAAAGACACACTCCCCAAAATAGTCATTAGTCATTAGTCATTAGTCATTAGTCATTAAGGAACTTTGAAAAATACAATTTTTGTTCAATAAAGTATATATATAAATAATATATATTA